>JAFIEC010000134.1 GCA_020832725.1 Paracoccaceae bacterium
CTCGCGCCGCGTCACCTTCTTCTTCATCGCATCGCGCAGGCCGGGAATGGCGGGCTGTTTCGGCATCTGACGGGGCTCCTTGCAGGGATGCCGAAGTCTACCAGATCAGGCCAAAAGTGGCAGGTTTTTCAGACTCTCCCAAATGCTGCATCCTAAACCAAACCAAAACGCCCCATTATACAGCCAAAACAACACGATAACAGTTGTTCAGGGTGAACTAATTATTCGGCGAAAATGCCCACAACTCCTCGCGTTGATACTGCATGCGCGGCTCTGTTTGCTGACTTCAAAGACGATATTTCCACGAACGCGGCCATCGGCAGCTTCAGGTGTCACAGGGTTTCGTGATGAAAACACCGATTTGCCCTCCCTGCAACAATGATTGCAACCAGGGACGCAACTGTCCAGTCCGTCGCATCACGAGGCGGGCGTTACGTCCACACGGAAAGCAGGAGAGTGGCCCTGTGATGAAGATTGCCGGTCAGGACCTTGGGTTTATTCTTCTCTGGATCAGCAAGGGGCTGCGCGTCGGACTCTGTTGAAACACCATCAGCTCGCGTAGCGGTGACACTTTCCAAGGCCCTGAATGACAACATCGACTGCGGTTGCCATTCGCTTCGCAGAGACCGGCTTCCGCAATGTCGCGTCGCAGATGGCCCTCCGCTCTCGACCGAAATCGTCGTTTGCGACCCTGGACGACACGATGATCACAGGCAATTCGGGAGCACCCGCCCTCAACTCGAGGAGCGCCTCTACTCCGTCATCCACATCCCTGAAACTGTCGAAATCGACCAGAATCATGTCGAAATGAACGTGCCGCCCAGACTCTCCCAAGAGGCCCAGAGGCGACGCAAACGCAGTGAACCGAGAGAAACCGCATCGTCTGAGTTGCGCCTGAAACACCCCTGCGGTCTCTACGTCGAGCCCGACAAGAAGCGCCGACAGACCCGAGCGCCTCCGGCGGCTCATATGCCAGGCGAAGCTTTCGCTCAGCCGCGATACGAGCGGCTCGTGAAGTCCCGGCGCCGGGCTCATGCCGCGCCCCCGATCCTGGCCATGCCGACACTCGGGGCGCACTCTCGCCCGGCCTCAAGGGAAAGTTCGGTCACATCCTTGTCCACAGTAAAGACAACCGGAATACCGATTGCCTCCAGCAGGGCACGAGCGTCCAAGAGGACAGGCTCCGGGGCTGGCTCCGGCAGCCGGCACCCCGGCTCGGCTGAGAGCGCCACACAAACGGGTGCGTCCGGGAAAAGGCGGCGCATCGTATCGGTTCGCATCCGCACCTCGGGCGTCTTCCTGTTGCGAACATGAACGAGGATAAGCGGATCCGGGCCGAGCCTGGGGTCGTTCCAGCCCGAGAAGACCTCCACACCCATTGCGCGCAGCAAGGATGCAAGCGCCCGACCTTCGGCGGTATCTGCGTCTGGCTGGACAATCTGAAAGTCGACCTCCTGACCCAAGACGGCAGCGACGTCGGCAATCGAGGACCTCAGGGTCGGGATCGTATCCGCCGGGATTGCTAGTTCGTGCCGCATCGTCGCCTCCCGGAAGGGGATCGACCGACGCCCGCGCCACCCTGTGCAAGTCCTGCTGCCGGCCCATGGACAGCGCGTTCTTGCCGAGACCCGGCAAATGCATCGGTTCTTGTCAGCTATCTCTACGGCGACGGTCGCGTGGCCTGCACCTGCGGATAGGTTTCCGGGGCTGCGCATGTGATGCGATGCTGGCGCGTAGTCCTGCTACAAGTACCGAAAGTTTCGATGTTTCGCGTTCGGCAGGCCTTTTCTGTCAGAATCGCCGAGCTGCGCTCTTGGGGGCCGGGTCGACGTCGGCTGCGTCCGACCGTCGGTCAGCAACTGATGCCTCGGCGGCAGATCGTACGCAGGCGACGAGTTCATGGGGATCGACGGGCTTGGCAAGCACATGCCGAAAGACGGAGCGATCCCAGCCGGTACTGTACGGAAGTGCCGTCACCAGGATGCAGGGCACGGATGGCCGCGCGCGCGTCGCAGCATCGGCGATATCGGTTCCCTTCATCCGCGGCATCTCGAGATCCGTCACCACGGCGGACCAAAGATCCGACTCTTCCAGCAGAAGTCGCGTGGCCTCTTCCGGATCGGATATCGCGATGGCGATGGCACCGTCCGCTTCCAGGATCTCGGAGAGAACTTCAGCGACGTCGATCTTGTCGTCGACAACCATGACATTGTGGCCGGACAGGCTGCCAAGGCGGTGACTGGCGGGGCGGGATGCGTCGATCGTGCTGGACGTCCTGCCGCTGTCCGGCCAGGCGACGGTCACGATCGTACCCGCACCCGGCGTGCTGTCATACCAGACCGCAGCGTCATTGTTCAGCAGGATCGATGCAACGATCGGCAGCCCGAGCCCCGTGCCCTGCCGTCCCTTCGTCGTCACATAGGGCTCGAACAGGCGAGCCCTGACTTCGGGAGCGATGCCTCGTCCCGTGTCGGAGATCGAAAACAAGGCATAGCTGCGTCCCTCGTGAATCGTTCCGGCATCGGGTTCCCTGATGGGAAGATCGGTCCCGGTCGTTGCCACCCGCAGCACGACCCGGTTAGCCCCTGCATCCCCCGCTTCGCAGGCATTGATTGCAAGGTTCAGGATCACCTGGAGAATATCGGTTCTGTCCGCCCAGACCTTGGGACAGTCCCGAGGTGTCTCGACACGGATATCGTGCGCCGAGATGCGGGCACTGCCGAGCAGATCGACTGCTTCTCCGATCACTTCGCACAGGCCGATGTCGCGGTGATGTGTCTGCGGGCGCGCGAGGTGACCCAGGCCTGAGACAAGCTCGCCAGCTGCGGTCATCGCCCTCGCGATCCGCAACAGGCCGGAGGCGAGCGCCTCGTCCTCCGAACACCCCTCCTCCATAAGCGCGACGGTTCCGCTGACGACAGCGATCAGGTTGTTGAGGTCATGTCCCACGCCCGCCGCCAGATGGGCAACGGTCTCCCTGCGCTGGGCAAGCTGCAGTTCCTCGCGCAGTCGCGCCCGCTCGGCCTCTTCGCGGCGGCGGGATGATACGTCGCGCGCCACGCAGATCAGGTCATTGCCCTCGGTCAGGGTCAGTGCGACGTCAAGATCGAGCTTGCGGTCGTCCCGGTGCAGGCCGATCGAAGCCCCGCTCCAGGTGCCGGCGGTTCGCAGGGTTTCCCAATGCTCGGCCGCGAAGCGTTCTCGTTGCTCGGGCGCAGTGAGATCCACCCACGACAGCGTTCTGATGTCCTCGTCGGCGGCGATGCCGAACATCCGACGGTGCGCCGGGTTCATGTAGACATAATGTCCGGTCTCGTCACTCAGCGCGATACCATCGCTGGCGGCCTCGATCGCGGTCGCGCGGATCTGAAGCTCGCGCATGTAGTTCGATTTCAGATCCGTGATGTCTGTCTGGACGCGAACGACACTCTCGAGCCTTCCTTCCGCATCGTGAAGTGGCTGAATGTCTTCACTGACCCAATACTCTGCACCATGCCGGTCGCGACACAGCCGCTCCGTAGGCAGCGGCTCGGCCTGCCCGGGCACGTCACCAACGCGCGGGAGCGGATCCCGCTCGGTGAAATCGGATGGAAGGAACGCGTCTGTTCGCTGTCCCCTCAGCTGGGCAAGACTCCAGCCGCTGCGCTTCTCGAACGCGGGATTGACCCATTCGATACGGTCTTCGGAATCGGTGATAATCACGAGGTTCGAGGTCAGCTCGGATATCCGCCCGAACCGCCGGCTTTGCCGGTCCCATTGTACCAAAGCCGTCGTGTCGCGGATCACGAACACATAGCTGCCGAACGCATCCGGCACATGGCGCGCCCCTGCCGAGAGCTCGAAGAAGCGCGTCTCGCCATCGACCTACATCGCGTAACTGTACCCGTGGCATTGGCCCGACCGATCCACCTCCCGCATGATTTCGCGGGCCAGAGCGGCAAGATGCGGCGGCAGAACCTCCTCGAGGGACTTCTCCATGAAGTCCTCGGGGGCAATGCCGGGCCGGCTCGCCGACCCGATGTTGTAGCCCGTGAACCGTCCGTGGCGGTCCAGTTGCAGCACAAGATCAGGGATCGCACCCAGCGTCGCCTGAAGCATGTCACGCTCCAGAAGCACCCGCGCCCTTGCCTCGCTTTCCCGGGTCTCGGCATCCCTGCGCTCCATGATGACGCTCATGGCGTTGGCGACGGATTGCAGCAATTGGATCTCTGTCCACAGGAAGCGCCGGTGCTTGGCGACGGAATCGTAGCCCACGAAACCCGTCAGGACGTCGTCGCGCATCATCGGAACGGCAAGCAGCGAGCGGATACCCTGCATCTTGAGCATGGCCCGCACTTCGGACTCCTCGGGCAGTTCATCCACAACAGGGATGGATACCGGCCTGCCCTCATCGAGGTCATCGCGCCACTCGTCCAAGATATCGACCGACAGATCCTGCAAGTGCTCGATCATGGGCGGAATGCCGGGGGCCACCCATTCGTGGGTGTTGCTGATCCTGTCGGGCGGCTGGATACGGAAGACATAGGTCCGGTCGGAGCCGGCAAGCTCTCCTGTCCGGGCGAGTGCCTGCGCGATCGCGCCATCCACCGAACCTGCACGCAGTTGCAGCACCTGATTGGTGATGTCCACGATCTGGCCCTGCCATTCGGCCAGATGTGCATAGGCGCGCCGCAGCACCATCTCTGTGCCGTCAGGCGAGGGTGCCGTGTCACCGTCTCCATCCGGGCCGCCATCCGCAGGAAGAGACGCGGCGTCCGGAAGAAGGATCCCGACTGCGGCAAAGTCGGGCTCCAGCGCCATCGCGACTTTCTGGACCAGTGCCGCATCGGCCATCGCAAACATGTTCGCTTCGCGCGCAAGCAGCGCGATCGCGACATTGCGGGTGCTGTCCGGGCCGACAGGCACCACTACGGCGGAGCGAAAGGCATCCAGCCCCACGGGGAGGGCAGGCCTCGCGCCCGGCGCCTCTCTGTCGGCAACGACCACCGGCCGGTTCCCATCCTGCCAGTCGCGCGACCAGTCCGGCAGGCCCAGGCCGTGATCCGTTGTCAGCAGCGTTTCCAGGCTGCCGTCATCCCGGCCGTGCAGCAAGAAGGCGGCCACTGCCCCCGTGGCCTGACAGCAGGTCCGCAGCATGTGCTCCAGCGATCCGCGAACGGGAACGAAGGTACTGGAGTGCCCCCACTGAAGTGGTCCACGAACTGGGATAGAATCATCCCGTTTCAGGAGGACCAGAGATGGCAGGAAAGCGAGACAAACCCGAAGAGATCGTGCTGAAGCTTCGGCAGGTTGAAGTTCTGCACGGCCAGG
>JAFIEC010000069.1 GCA_020832725.1 Paracoccaceae bacterium
CGAAACGGCGCTCACACCGCCGTCTCGGCGCAGCCGAACGCGTTGATCAGACCTTCCTTCACCACATGTTAGACCGGCTCGGTAAAGAGCGGGCGGTGCTGCTGGGACACATGGCGGGTGCGCTTTATGCCTTTGCCGCCGCTGCGCAGCTGCGCGAGCGAGCGCTGGGTATCGTCAATGTTGCCGGCACCGTGCCCATTGTCTCGGTCGCGCAACTTGCCAGCATGTCGCGCCGACAACGGCTGGTGGCCTATACCGCGCGCTTTGCCCCTGCCGCCCTGCCATTCGTTCTCCGCGCGGGTATCAGGCAGCTGGATTTCGATGGCGAACACAGCTTCATGACCGCGCTGTACGAGAACTCGCCGCTTGATCTGGAAACCTGCGCCGATCCCGATGTCTTTCGCTCGATCAGGCGCGGCTATCGCTTCACCGTCGAGCAGGGCCATCACGCATTCGAGACCGACGGCTATCTGGCGGTGCGCAACTGGTCCGCCCTTGCCGAGGCCTCTCAGGTGCCCGTCAGCCTGCTGCACGGGCGCCATGACCCGGTGGTGAACGCTGATTCCGTGAGCGCCTTTGCCCTTCGGTTGGGCAAGCGCGCGCGCCTTCGGCTGTTCGACAATTGTGGCCAACTTGTGCTGTACAGGCAGCCCGAACGCGTATTCGAGGCGGTACGGGCACATGCGATGACAGCTGTCGAGGGTCAACCGGCGGGCTGAACGCCAGAGTGCAGAATATTGCGCCCAAGGTCCGCGTCGGTCGAGTGGTCGGGGTCTGGTCCGGGTGTCCGCCCGGGCAGTGCCCTCCATTCCCTGCGGGAGAACATGAGCCTCATCGCCCGGCCCTGTGGACAGGAAACCGCGCGCCGTGCTCGTCTACCCCGCTTCAGCAGCTTGCTAGACCGGGCGCGAGGAGACCGAGATGAAGGCGATGTGGGTATCGGTGATCCGGGAAAAGCCATGCGGCAGCTTGGCGTCGAAGCTCAGGGAATCCCCCGTGGCCAACTCGAAATTCTGTCCGCCGCAGCGGTAGGTCGCGGCCCCTGACAGGACGCACAGGAAGGCATGGCCCTCGTGCTGGTAGGTGGGCAGGCTGCCTGCGGCATCGGCCTCGATGCGGATCCTGGCTGCCTCGAACCTCCAGCCCATGCCCTCGTGCCGGCCCAGCAGCAGGTAGTCATGGCTGTGCCCCGGCGTGACCCGGCGCGAGGGTAGTCCTTCGCCTGCCTTCACATGATGGATGTCCGCGACGAGGTCTGTCTGCGCAAGCAGCGCCATTTCAGGAACCGACAAGGCCCCTGCCAAAGCCGAAAGGGTCGCGAGCGAGGGCGAGACCTGGGCGTTCTCGATGCGACTGACCATTGCGGGCGAGACCCCGGCGGCAAGTGCAAGCGCTGTCACCGTCAGCCCGCGCTCCTGTCGCAGCCGGTTAAGGGTGCGGCCCAGCGCCTCGTGAATGTCCGGTTTCTCGACCATCGTGCCCCTTCCGATTGCGCCGGCTCAGGTGACCGGGCAAGCGTGAATCGCTTGACGGGTATTTATCTACAGTAAATGATATAACCATGCCTCAACGATATTCCCTTGTCTCGCTGCTGCGCCACGGTCTGAACCGTCATACCACATGGGCCCCGGCCTGGCGCAGTCCGCAGCTGAAGGACCGCTATGACGTCATCGTCATCGGCGCGGGCGGACATGGGCTGGCGACGGCCTATTACCTGGCGAAGGAGCACGGTGTGACCAACATCGCCGTGCTGGAGCGTGGCTGGCTGGGTGGCGGCAATATCGCCCGCAACACCATCACCATCCGCTCGAACTACATGCGCGATGCCTCGATCCCCTTCTATGTGAAGTCCGTGGCCCTCTACGAGGCGATGACCCGCGAGCTCGATTTCAACACGATGCACTCCAAGCGTGGCATGATCGACGTGATCCAGACCTGGGGGATGATGCGCGACCGTCGGCGACGCCAGCACATCATGGACATCCATGGCGCGACATACGAGCAATTGTCCGTCGCCGAGCTGCGCCACCGCGTCCCGGCCCTGACCGGGGGCGGGCCAGAGGCGCGGCTGCCAGTGCTGGGGGCCTTCGTGCACACCGACGCGGCGGTCAACCGCCATGACGCCGTGGCCTGGGCCTATGCCCGCGCGATCGACGCCATGGGCGGCGCCATTCACCAGCAGACACCTGTCACGCAACTGCTGCGCGGCCGCGACGGGCGGATCGAGGGCGTGGAGACCCCGCGCGGGACGGTGCGCGCGCCGAAGGTCGTCATCGCCGTCTCGGGCCATACCACAAGCCTGACAGAGACGCTCGGCCTGAAGCTCCCGCTGCGGAGCATGAACCTGACGGCCTTCGTGTCCGAGCCGGTGCGACCGCTGATCGATGTCATCATCAACTGCCCGGATGCGGGGGTCTATCTCAGCCAGACCGACAAGGGCGAGCTGGTGATCGGCGGCCCCCCGGACCCGGGCCAGAGCTATCGCCGCGACATCAAGCAGGGCGTTTTCGAGGAAACAGTGGCGTCCATGTTGTCACTGTTTCCCGCCTTCAAGCGGCTCAAGCTTCTGCGGCAATGGGGCGGACATCTGGATATCGCGCCCGACGCCTCGCCCATTCAGGACGAGACCGAAGTGCCGGGACTGTTCGTCACCGCAGGCTGGTGGGGCGGCTACAAGGCGATCCCGGCGGGGGGGCTGACGCTGGCACATCTGGTGGCGACGGGGCGCCCGCACCCGCTGATGGAACCGTTCTCTCTGCGCCGGTTCCGTCATCTCGATTACCAGATGGAAACCGGCACCACGACTGCCCGCTGAAGGAGCCGAGTATGCTGCTGATCACCTGCCCCTTCTGCGGGCCGCGCAACGAAAGCGAGTTTGTCTATGGCGGTCCGGTGAAACCCCCGCGCCCGGACCCGGCGACGCGCGACGATGCCGAATGGACCGAGTGGCTCACCCATGTGCCGAACCCGGTCGGTCCGGTCGAGGAGCAATGGTGGCACGCACGGGGTTGCGGGACATGGCTCACGATCTGGCGCGACACGCGCAGCCATGACATCGTAGGGGCACCGCACGATGGCGGGTAAGAGGCTGGCCAAGGGTGGGCGGATCGACCACGATCGTCCGCTGCGCTTCACCTTCAACGGTCGCGCCTATAGCGGGCTGGCGGGCGATACGCTGGCCTCGGCCCTGCTGGCCAACGGGCTGCGGCTCACCGCGCGCAGTTTCAAGTATCATCGCCCGCGCGGGATCGTCGGGGCCGGGGTGGAAGAGCCCTCGGCGCTGGTGGAACTGACCGGAGCGGACGCGGCGGGAAACCTGCAGGCGACCACCGTGCCGCTGACGGACGGGCTTGAGGCGAGATCGGTGAACTGCTGGCCCTCGCCCGCCTTTGACCTCGGCGCGGTGGCCCAGCTTGCCGGGCGCTTCATCCCGGCGGGCTTCTACTACAAGACGTTCAAATGGCCAAACTGGCAGCTTTATGCACCAGCCATCCGCCGGGCCGCCGGCCTTGCCGCGGCGCCCCGGACTCCCCCGGCGGAGGGGCGCTACGAGGCGCGCTACGGACATTGCGACCTGCTGATCGCCGGGGCGGGACCGGCGGGGCTGATGGCGGCACAGGTCGCGGCCCGGGCCGGGCTGCGTGTGATGATCGTGGACGAAGGCACCGAGCCAGGCGGCGCGCTCCTGTCGCGCCGGCTGCAGATCGCCGGCGCCCCGGCGCTGCAATGGGTGGAGGAGGCGGTCGCGGAGCTGGCGGCCCTGCCCGACGTTATCCATCTGCAGCAGGCGACGGTCTGGGCCTGTCGCGAGCACAATTACCTGATGGCGACCGAGCGTGCGCCGGAGCGGCCCGGCCTGATGGAACGCAGCTGGCGGATACGCGCGGGTCACGTCATCACCGCCACGGGTGCGATGGAACGGGCCATCCCCTTCGGCAACAACGACCGGCCGGGTGTGATGCTGGCCTCGGCGGTGCAGAGCTATGTGAACCGCTATGCCGTGTTGCCGGGCAGGCGCGCGGTGATCTTTGCCAACAACAACTCTGCCTATGCCGTGGCTGCCGATCTGCTGGCGGCGGGGGGGCAGGTTGTCGCGATCATCGACAGCCGCGCGGATGTGCCCGAGGCCGCCCGCGCCCTGGTGCCGCAGTTGACGGTCCGCGCGGGCCATGTAGTGATTTCGGCACATGGCGCGCGCGCGCTGCGCGGGGTGCGCATCGCCCCCCTGGCCGGCGGACCGGAGGAAACCCTTGCCTGTGACCTCCTGGCGGTCTCGGGCGGGTGGAACCCTGCGGTGCATCTGTGGTCGCAGTCGCGCAGCACGCTGCGTTATGACGAGGCGCTGGCCGCCTTCCTTCCCGACCGCCCGGCACAGGCCTTCAGTGCAGCCGGGGCCGCAGCCGGGGCTTTCGCGCTGGAAGACGCGCTGCGCTCGGGCGCAGAGGTGGCAGCGCGCATCGCCAACGTCGCGGTGCCGGAAATCCCCGATGCGCAGGATCTGCCCTATGCGATCGCGCCGCATTGGCGGGTCGAGGCAGCCCGCGGCAAGGCCTTTCTGGACCTGCAGAACGATGTCACAGTCGATGATGTCCACCTCGCCCTGCGCGAGGGCTACAGCGATGTCGAACTCGTCAAGCGCTACACCACCGCCGGCATGGGCATCGACCAGGGCAAGACCGGCAATGTCAATGTCATCGGCACCGTCGCGCTGGCAAGGGGCCTCGAACCGGGGGCGGTGGGCACCACCACCTTCCGCGCGCCCTGGACACCCGTTTCCTTTGGCGCCATCGCCGGGATGCGTGACGGCCAGCTGGCACTGCCGTGGCGCCACACGCCGGTCACGCAGTGGAACCTCGACCGCGGCGCGGTGATGTACGAGGCAGGCGCGCGCTGGCGTCGGCCGGGCTATTTCCCGCGCCCTGGCGAGACGATGCAGGAGGCGGTTGACCGCGAATGCCGCGCCGTACGCTTCGGCGTCGGGGTCTATGACGGCTCGCCGCTGGGAAAGTTCGAACTGAAAGGCCGCTGCGTCGGGCGGTTTCTCGATTTCCTCTATTCCAATATCATGTCGTCCCTCACGCCAGGGAACGGTCGCTACGGGTTGATGCTGTCCGATGACGGGCTGATCATGGATGACGGGGTCTGTTTTCGCCTCGATGCCGGGCGCTGGATGATCTCGACCTCGACGGGGCATGCCGAGGCGATCCACAGCCACATGGAGGAGCAGTTGCAGATGCGCTGCCCGGGCTGGAACGTCTTGATCACCCCGGTAACCAGCCAATGGACCAACGCCACCATCTGCGGCCCGCAGGCGCGCGCGGTCATGGAAGCGCTGGGCACCGACATCGACCTGTCGCCCGAGGCCTTCCCCTTCATGAGCCTTCGCGACGGCCATGTCGCGGGACTGCCCGCGCGGGTGGTTCGGGTGAGCTTTACGGGCGAGTTGTCCTTCGAGGTCAATGTCGCCCCCCGGCACATGCGCGAGCTCTGGGACCGGGTGATGGAGGCCGGCGCAGACTTCGGAATCCTGCCCGTGGGCTCCGAGGCGAGCCATGTGCTGCGCGTGGAAAAGGGGTTCCTGTCGCTCGGCCACGAGGTGGACGGCACGGTCGATGCCCATGATCTGGGAATGGGCTGGGTGATGTCGCGCAAGAAGGATGATTATCTGGGCAAGCGTGCGGTGGCGATCCGGCGCGCAGGCAGTCACGGCGGCGCGGGGCGGCGCGAACTGGTGGGCGTGCTTCCCGAACCCGACTGTCCGATCCCGGAGGGTGCCCCCCTGACCCCCGGCGGGCGGCGCGAGGCGACGGAGGGATTCGTCACCGCCTGTGTCTGGAGTGTGGTGCAGGAACGCTGGGTGGGGCTGGCTCTTCTGGAGAACGGCCATGCACGCCAGGGCGAGACCGCCTATGTGCGACTGAAGGGTGGTGCCGTGATCCCTGTGCGCGTGTCAGCTCCGTGCCACTATGATCCCGATGGCCAGAGGCTGAGGTCCTGATCATGTCCCACGACGTCACGATCACCCCGCTGGAGACTCAGGCGCTCTTTGACCTCAGGGGCCCTGCCACTGTGCTCCGGGACTGGGCGGGCGACAGCCTGCCCGCCTTTCCGCAACGCCCCAACACCGGCAGCTCGAACGGGCGCGCGACGCTCATGTTCCTTGGTCCCGATCACTGGATCCTGCGCGCGGATCTTGCCCGGGAAGACGCGTTCGAGGCCGCACTCCGGCCGGTGGCGGCACCGCCCGAGATATCGATCGTGCGCATTTCGGATACGCTGGCCTTTTTCCGCATCATCGGGCCGGAGGCGGGCGAGATACTGTCAATCGCCTGCCCGCTCGATCTGCATCCCAGATGCTTCGGCCACGACGCAGCGAGCTTCACGGCGGCCTTCGGGATCAAGGCGCTCGTCATCCGCTGCGAGGGCGGTTTCGAACTGGCCGTGGACCGGAGCTATTTGCCGATGATGACGGAGTGCCTGACGGCCGCGGCTGGATGATCCCGGCAAAGGCGGCGGTGGTGCCGCCGCCCGCCGCCTGGTCAGATCCGCAGCTGGACCATCCCGTCCTGCACCCGGGTCTCGAAGATGCGCATGGGCCTTGTCGCCGGTGCCGCCACCGGACGCCCGTCGCGGACGTCGAAGGCACCCTGGTGAAGGGGGCATTCGATCACATGCCCGTCGAAGTAGCCGTCGCACAGATCGGCCCCGCCGTGGTTGCACAGCGCCAGCGATGCGTGGATCCCGCTTGGCGTGTCATAGATGGCGATCAGGCGATCGCCCAGCTGGACCCGTGTGACCCAGTTCCGCTCCAGATCGTCCACAGCGATCACATCGCGCCAGGGTTTCGCACTCACGTGCGTGCCTCGCGGATCTGGCGCAGGATGTCGAGATGCGCGCCGAGATAGCCGCGCGGCTCGACATGGATGTGATCGCGCAGCTTTTCGTGGAGCCTGGGAAGGGCGTGAAAGGGCACCGAGGCAACGTAATGGTGCTCGGCGTGGTAATTCATGTTCCAGCACAGGAACCGCCAGGGTGCCGAGACAAGGTTGGTACGGGTGTTTTCGCTCATCTGCGCGACCGAGGGGCGGCCGACATGCTCGGTCATGCGGATGAAGCGCATGACCGGCTCGCCCAGAAAGACCGGGATGATCCAGTACCAGATCAGCCCCCACCACCCGCTCAGCGCCATGGCGGCGAAGATCAGCGCGTAGATTGCCAGCATCACCCGTGCGTCGCGGATGACGGTTGCGTATTCCTCCCTGGGGATGAAGCGCCGCTCCGTCTCCGAGAGCCGCCCCGCCGCGTGGCGCGCCACTTCGGTGAACTTGGCCTTCCAGTAGGGCAGGGCCGAGAGATAGAGCAGGTATTCACCATAGCTCCTGGGCATCGGGACCTGCTCGGGGTCCTTGCCGGTCAGTTGGGTGTAGGTGTGGTGATCGCAATGCTCGTAGCGAAAGAAGCGGTGGGGCAGCATGATGATGATGCCGCATATCTGGCCGACGAGGTCGTTGAGCCAGCGCGTCCTGAACACGGTGTAATGCACGCATTCATGCTGGATCGAGAAATGATGTACCAGAACGATCCCGTGCAGGAACATCGCAGGCCAGATCAGCCAGCTGTCCCAGGCGAGGGTGATCAGGGTCGTGGTGCCGGCCAACACCATGATCCAGAGCGCGAGTCTGCGCAGCGCCGGGCCGTCGGAGCGCTGCATGAAGGTTTTCAACTCCTCGCGGGTCAGCTTGCCCTCGGCCAATGCCTGAGTCAGGGGCATGACGACGCCTTGTGTCATGTGGGATCATCCATGAATTCGCCGATTGCCGGGGGCCCTGTGACGGGCGCCATCCTGCGCGTGATCGACACCGGAGACGGAAGTGCTCCGCACCCTGCGGCTGCCTTGTTCCGACCGCATTGGGTTCAGGGTATAGCGACCGGCACACGATTCGATCAACCCCCGGATACCCGCCTGCGTGGCTGACAGGTGCCGCCGCACGGGCATTGCGCTTGTGCGGCGGACCCGGCTCATCCTGTTGCCCGCAGACCGATATTGCGGTCCGGATTCTGAAAGAGCGCGGCCACATCCGGATGGCGGCCAAGGATTTCCGGCCCGCCGGGCAAGCGCTCGGCGCGCAGGGTGCCCGCGTCCCAGAGCGCCACGCCATCCGCCGTGACGGTCGGGTCGAAGATGTTCCAGCTGATCTCGCCAGGTGCATAGGCACCGCAGGTATGGAAATGCAGGATCCGCGGATTGCCGAAGGCAACCCCGCCCCATTGCCACCAGTTGGCCCGCATGTCCCCGGGAAAGCCGCAGCCAGGGTGAATGCCGGCATGCCATGAATGTACGAAATCCCGGTCTATGCCGAACAGGCGCGACACGCGGTCATACTGGGCATTCGCCCGGTCGACATCTCGCGAATCGCCCTCGAAGCCGATCAGCCGCCCCTGCTCCAGCTGGGCATGGACAGGCGCATCGAATTCCACCGTATAGGCGTCATAGTAGCGCGAGCCCGTGCCGGTCAGGAACCTCAACGCGACGCGCCCGGAAAAGCTGTGCGCAGGCACCGGCGTGAAGATCGACATCGGAAAGCGCAGGATCGTCGTGTCGCCCTCTGGCGAGAGGTTCATCTCGGGCCGTCCGGTCACCTCGGTTCCGAGGGGACAGGTGATACGTACCTCCTGCGCGCGGGCGATGGCGGTGTTGGCCGCTGTCTTCAGGCCGAGAAAGGCATGATGATTGCCGTTGGCGAAGCTCGAGGCGAACAATTCCTGTGTCAGGGCGAAGCTGACAATGATGGGCTTGCCCGGCGGCATCTCGGAAAACCGCAGCTGGTCGCCGAGGCGCGCGAGAAAAAGCACGTAATCGGCCTGCGCGATCTGCTCCAGCAGCTCAGGCGTGAACCGCGGGTCATCGGCGTTGAAGCCGACATCCAGTGTTGCCACCGTCAGCCCCATCCCGCGCGCCACACGTGACACGAGGCCGACGACCGCACCGTCGCAATAGCCGAACTCGGGAGGTTCATAGGCGATCAGCAGCCGGTCTCCCGGTTTTGCCTGCGCACAATTCTCCAGCAGATTGAGGACACCCGCCTCAGGCGTCAGCGCGGCCATGGTTTCCCCTTCTTCCAACTGCTGCAGCAGGGTAGGCCCGCAGGCCACTGTCGCGCAATTTGATTCCCGTTATGGATAACATTAGACTGGCTAATATGATCATAAATCTGCCCTACGCCTCCCTGCGCGCATTCGAGGCCGTCGTTCGCATGTCGGGCTTTTCCGCTGCAGCGGCCGAGCTTGGCGTCAGCCAGAGCGCGGTCAGCCAGCACGTCAAGACGTTGGAGGAATGGCTGGGGCACGACTTGTTGGTGCGCAGCGCGCGTCGCTCGTCACCGACGCCCGAGGGCGCGCAGCTGGCCGCTGCGGTGGCCGACGGGCTTGGGCGCATCTCGGACGTCTGCTCGCGCCTGCGCGACAGCACCCGTTCGGAACATACCGTGGTGATCAGTTGTCTGCCAGGATTCGCCCTCACATGGCTGTTTCCGAGGCTCTTGAACTTCGACACGACGCATCCGCACCTGACAGTGTCCATTGCCACCGATACCGGTCAGCATCCGTTCTCGGCGGCCGATGCCGACATCGGTATCCGCTACGGGCTGGGGGATTATCCGGGTTTCCATGTTGAACTTCTGATGTCGGAATGCCTCTCTCCGGTCTGCGCTCCGTCCCTTCTGGAAGAGGGCCCGGGCCTCGAGCGGCTTGACGATCTTGCCCATCACACCCTGCTGCACGACGAAACCCAGAGCTTCGGCAGGGCGGCCCCGACATGGGAATTCTGGGCGCGCAATTGCGGCCTGGTGCTGCCCCAGCCGCGCAAGACCCGTCGGCTCGGCCAGTCGAACCTGGTGGTGCAGGCGGCCGTGCAGGGGCTGGGCGTGGCCTTGGGGCGCAAGCCGCTGGTGATCGACGCGCTGCTGGACGGCCGCCTTGTGCGTCCGTTCCAGGAGGTCGTGCAATCGCCGCTCTCCTACTGGCTGGTGCTGCGCCACGACCGAATCGCGAGCGCCAAGCTGCAGAGCTTCATCTCATGGGTCCGGTCCGAGGTGGCCATGGAGCCCGATCTGCCCGAGGCGCGCGGGGCGGCAAATCAGTCTGACTAATAGTTACATAATTTCTACACCATGGCTCCTCTGCGGAATCTGCGACAGGATGATGCGGCGGGACACCATCAGAAGGAGCGGCCCCTTGTATCTGCGAAACTGCTGGTATGTGGCGGCATGGAGCAAGGATGTCGGTCGCACGCTGCGGCCCGAAACCTTCCTTGAGGAGCGTGTGGTGCTCTTTCGCAAGGCCGACGGAACCCCCGTCGCCCTTGAGGATGCCTGCCCGCACCGCAAGCTGCCCCTGTCCGACGGCACGCTGAAGGGCGATGACGTGGAATGCGGCTATCATGGCCTTACCTTCGATTGCACCGGCAGGTGCGTGGCCGCGCCGACCCAGCCCGATTCGATCCCGCGCCGCGCAGTGGTGAAGTCCTACCCGGTGGTGGATCGCTACCGCTTTCTCTGGATCTGGATGGGCGATCCGGCGCTCGCCGATCCTGACCTGATCTTCCCGGTCCCGCATTTCGACGATCCCGGTTGGGGCAAGACCGATGGTGGGGTGATGGACATCGACTGCCATTACCTGTGGGTCTGCGACAACCTGCTCGACCCGAGCCACGTGGCCTGGGTGCATGTGTCGTCCTTTGCCGGGGCAGGTACGGATCACGAGCCGCTGGACATTCGACGCCACGATACCGGGGTCGTGGTGTCGCGCTGGATCCTCGACCGGCCACCTTCGCCCTATTACGCATCTCTGCTGAGCTTCGAGGGCAATTGCGACCGGCTCCAGCACTACGAGATGTGCCTGCCCGCGATCGGCGTGAATCGGTCGGTCTTCACGCCCGTCGGCACCGGCGGCTATGACCGTGAGCCGGTGGCCGAGACCTTCATCAACATCTCCTACAACTTCATGACGCCGATCGATGCCGACCGGACCCGCTATTTCTGGTTCCAGCACCGCAATGCCCGCGCGTCGGACGAGGAAGTCTCGCGCTACATGAACGAGGGCGCCTACATGGCCTTCAGCGAGGATCGCGAAATCCTCGTGAAGGTCCACGCCGGGATGAAGACGGCAAAGACACCGCATATCGACCTCGGGCTCGATGCCGGGGCCAAGAGCTTTCGGCGGATGCTCGAACGCGCCATCGCCGCCGAAACCCACCAGCACGAATCGGCCTGACAATCGGCGCGCCGAAGAAGTGAAACCTGGGAGGACAGCGCAATGAGAGTACTCGACACGGTCTGTTACGGAGCCCTTGTCGCGGATGCTGCGGCGATGGGTTTTCACTGGATGTACGATCAGGAGAAGATCCGCCGTCTGGGCGGCGATGCGCCCGAATTCTACGATCCTACCGCTTCCTCCTCGGCCTATACCCGGAGCGCGGAGCTTGAATCGACCTTCGTGCACCATGGCAAGAAGCCCGGCGACCTCACCCAATACGGCGAACAGCTGATGGTCATCATCAAGGCGCTGGCGAAGACCGGGGGGCGTCTGGACCAGGCCGAGTATGAGAAGGAATTCAAAAGCTTCTTCGGTCCGGGCGGGCCGTGGGTTGGCTATATCGACCGGCCTACCGGGCGCGTCCTGTTCAACCACGACAAGCGGAACCGCGACGCCTATGCAAGGGCGAGAAGCTTCGACAACGGCCTCACCGAGGGCGAGAAGGACGTGCTCGATGACGAGGTGCGGGTCTGCTTCAAGTTCTACGACGACAGCAAGAGCACCGAGGAGAATCTCGAGGTTCTGGACGGCTGGGTCCTGCGCAAGAGCGACTTCAACCGCGATCCCGAGAAGGACCGTCAGAAGATCGAATATTGCCGCAACATGTTCTTCACCGTGCGCGACTGCGAGAAGGAACTCTGCGGCGATGTTGGGGACGACCAGTTTCCCGCCATCGCCAAGCTGCCGCCCGTGGTCGCGCTGTATCGCGACTCAGGCGATTACGACAGCATGGTCGAACTGGCCGTGCGCGTGACCAACCATAACGACAAGGCAGTGGCCTATGCGCAGGTCTATGCCGACATGCTGCGCGCCGCGATCGCGCATCGTGACAAGGCGGCGATCCTCGATGCCGCCCGCCGCCGCGCCAGTGGCAACGCCGAGATCACGGGATTGATCGATGCCGCGATCGAACGGCTGGACCGGCCCAACACGGAGGTCGGCAAGTTCTTCGGTCCGAGTTGTCATATGCCCTACGGTCTGCCCCAGACCATGCATCGGATCCTGAACTGCGAAAGTTACGTGCATGGCGTGCGGATGAATATCGCGGTGGGGGGCGACAATGCCGGCCGCTCGATCATGGACGGTGCAATTCTCGCCGCCCTTTATGGCGTCGGAACAGAGAACGGCGTGCCGATGGACTGGATCGCCCGACTCACGAAACGCGATGAGATCGATGTGCTGCTTGAAAGCCTTCCGGATGCCTGAATCGAGGCATTTGCCGCGTGAAGAGGCACGAAGCGAGGGAGAGAGCACAGTTTTTCATGGCCATGCGGGGCACCGCTGGTAAACTTGGTCAGGCGCAGGGTGAAGCTCCGAGCCCGGCAGGCTTCTAGAGGACGAACCGCAGTGACAGATCGGAAACCGGTGATTGTGGCGCGCAACCTGGACAAGTTCTTTGGGGACTTTCAGGCACTTAAAGACGTGTCAATCGAAGTTCGCTCTGGTGAGCGCATGGTTATCTGCGGGCCTTCGGGCTCGGGAAAGTCCACGCTTCTGCGTTGTTTCAACGCGCTGGAAAGCCATGACGCGGGTCAGTTGATCGTTGATGGCATCGAGCTGCGTCCGGATTCCCCTGACATCCGGCAGCTGCGCCAGAACGTCGGCATGGTGTTCCAGCAATTCAACCTGTTTCCGCATCTGACGGTGCTCGAAAACCTGATGATCGGCCCGGTCAAGGTGCGTGGCATGAAGCGCGCCGTCGCCGAAGAAACGGCACGCAAATTTCTGGAGAGGGTGCATATCCCCGAACAGGCGGAAAAGTTCCCGGCCCAGCTTTCGGGCGGGCAGCAGCAGCGCGTCGCCATCGCACGGTCGCTGTGCATGGAGCCGCGCGTGATGCTGTTCGACGAGCCCACCTCGGCGCTCGACCCGGAGATGATCAGCGAGGTGCTCGAGGTGATGGTGGAGCTTGCACAGACCGGCATGACAATGGTCGTCGTGACCCATGAGATGGGCTTCGCCCGCAAGGTCGCCGACACGATGGTCTTCATGGACGGCGGCGAGATCGTCGAGAGCGGACGACCGCAGGAGGTGTTCAGCGCGCCCAAGACCGAGCGCTGCCGGCAGTTCCTCAGCCAGATACTGGCGTTCTGAAATGGCGGCCCTGGATCCGAACCTGTATGGTTTTCGGCCAGCCCGGCCGATGCCCCTGCATCAGCGCATCCTGAATTCCACGCCCGTCGCGATCGCGCTCTATATGCTGGTGATCTGGCTGATCCTGCGGGGCTCGTACATCGGCGCCGAGCGGATGGGCTACAACTGGCAATGGTATCAGATACCGCGCTATTTCTTCGTCCTCAACGATGAGGGTTTCCGCTGGGGCGAGATCCCTCGCGGACTCATGATCACACTCTATCTTTCGGGGCTGTCCTTTCTTCTGGCTATAGGTGTGGGCTTGCTGGTGGCGTTGCTGCGGCTGTCTGATCTGGTGGTCGGCAAGGGGGTGTCGATCGTCTTTCTGGAACTGATCCGGAATATCCCGCTGCTGGTGCTGCTCTACCTGTTCTATTACGTTCTGGGGCCGATCTTTGGCTGGAGCCGCCTGACGGCCAGCGTGCTGACACTGGGTGTATTTCATGGCGCGCTGGTTTCGGAAATCCTTCGCGCGGGCATAAACGCGGTGCACGTGGGCCAGTGGGAAGCTGCGAAATCCATCGGCATGTCCACCTATCAGACCTATCGCTATATCGTGCTTCCGCAGTCGGTGCGGATCATGTTGCCGCCGATGACGGGCGAATTCGTGCATCTGATCAAGTCTTCGGCCATTGTCAGCGTGATCGCGGTGGCGGAGCTCACGACGGTCGGACGAAACATCATCTCCCATACATTCATGAGTTTCGAGATCTGGTTCACGGTTGCCGCCGTCTACATGGTCCTGACGCTCACCCTGTCGATCTGCGTGACGTATCTTGAACGGAAATACGCCGTGGACAGCTGACGAAATTCCGTTCGCCCAACAACAAGGAGGAAGGCAATGTCGATGAAAACAAGGCTATTCGGGGCGGTCATGGCTGCGGGTGCCGCGCTTGGCCTCGCTGTTCCGGCGACAGCCCAGACGGCGACTCAGGCACTCAGCCGGGAAAGCGTCATCGAGACGATCAAGGAGGACGGGGTGATCCGGATCGGCCTGTCGCTCTTCGTGCCGTGGTCGATGCGCGACGTGAACGGCGATCTGATCGGCTACGAACTTGACGTCGGTCGCAAGCTGGCCGCAGACATGGGTGTGGAAGCCGAATTCGTTCCCACCGCCTGGGACGGGATCATCCCGGCACTGTTGGCCGGCAATTTCGACGTCATCATCTCGGGCATGTCCGTCACGACCCAGCGTAACCTGACGGTCAACTTCTCCGATCCCTATGCCTTCACGGGGATGTCCGTCCTTCTGAACACTGCCATGACGGAGGGCATGAGCCTCGACGAACTGAACGACCCATCCGTCACCTTCGCCGCCCGTCGTGGTGCCACACCGGTCGAGGTGATCATGGATGTCTTCCCCAATGCGGAGCTTCTGCTGTTCGACGAGGACGGTGCCGCAGTACAGGAACTGCTGAACGGTAACGCGCACGCCACCGTGACGCAGATTTCGACCGTGAACCGCATTGCCCGGGAGTTTCCGGACACGCTCAGCACGCGGCCAGATGTCGTCTATTCGCCACGCGGGCAGGCCTTTGCGGTGCGCAAGGGCGACCCGGACGCGCTCTTCTTCTTCAACACCTGGATCGCGCAGCAGTGGCGCACCGGTTGGCTGGAAGAGCGCCAGCGGTACTGGTTCGAATCGAACGAATGGGAGCACCTCGTCACACAATGACGCGGGCCTGAAAGCCTGACCCGGGCGCGGCAGACGCGCCCGGGTCGTCCTGCCTGACTGTCTGAACGCAAGGTGGCTGCCCCATGCGGAACATGATCCGAAGATTGCGCTGGCCGGATTACCTGATCCTGGCGGTGCTTGCCCTGTTCGCGGGTTATGTCTGGTTCACTGTCGAAGGATCGTTGAACTACAACTGGCGGTGGAACCGCATTCCCAACCAGATCGTCGGCTACCACACCGTTCGCGAGGAATACTTTGCCGGCCTGCTTCTGCGCGGGCTCCTGGCGACCATCCGCATCTGCATCTATGCGGCCATTCTGGCCGTGATTCTCGGGACAATCCTGGGCATCGCGCGGTGTTCGAAGAACCTTACCGTCCGCATGCTCGCACGCACCTACATGGAGTGCCTGCGCAACATCCCCCCTGTGGTGGTGATTTTCATCTTCTTCTTCTTCTTTTCACAGCAACTCGTCGATGCGCTGGATCTGGCCCGCTGGTCGCGCAACATCGCCCGAAACGACGAGGCCTCGTTGCTGTGGGGCTTCTTCTTCGGCGACATGCGGCGCTTTCCGGCGCTGCTGTCAGGGGTGATCGTGCTGGCGCTTTTCCAAAGTGCCTTCGTGGGCGAGATCGTGCGCGCGGGTATCGAATCCATCCCCCGCGGTCAGCGCGAAGCGGCGCGCTCCATCGGCATGGGCCATCTCGCCGAGATGCGCTATATCGTGCTGCCGCAGGCGTTCAAGAAGGTGGTGCCGCCGCTGACCAACCAGTTCATCACCCTGATCAAGGACAGCTCTATCGTGTCGCTGATCTCGATCCCGGAGCTGACATACAACACGCTTGAACTCGTGGCCTCGTCGCGCATGATCTTCGAGGCGTGGCTCACCACGGCAGCCTTTTATTTCGTTCTGTGTTTCGGGCTTTCGCGACTGTTCGCACGGTTGGAGCGGCGGCGTGAGGGCCAACAATGACAAGGCGCCCCTGAAGCCTGCGCGTTTCTGCCCCCGTGGTCCCGTAAGCTGACGGTCTTCGCATCTCGCCCGAAGCAGCGGGCCACGGCATGAGCGCCTTGCGGTGGCGTGCTCGTTCCTCGTGGGCCCGGGGCTCGAGCGGCCTGCAGGCCTTCTGCGCTGCGCTCGGAGCAGCGGATCGCTCTCGATCTCAAGTTGCGCCCAATCGTCGCAGCCGGGATCGGAGATAGTGCCTGCGAAGTATGCCAACCTGAGGAATTCGACCGTCTCTCCCGTGTAGGCGGGCCAGCGACGCCGATCAATCAACAACTTGTCAGGTCCGGCTCGAGAATATCTGTTGGCGTGGCGCAGGATTGCCCCCATAGACCGTCGATGATCTCTCGGTTCGTTATCTCGGTCTGGCATCGCGCCCAGTACATTCCGCTTTGGTCTGCGCTGTCGGCTGTGCGGCTGCGCAGCCTGGATCATCGTGCGCGAATCTTCGGCACCATGGTCGGCTTTGCCATGCGCTGGTTTCCGCCCGCTCGCTGGCGGTTCGACCCGGAAGTGCAGAGGGTTTTTCCCGACATGCCGCGCGCTCAGCGCGCCGCACTGCGCCGCGAGATGGGCAGCAACATGGGGCGGACCCTGTTCGAGATCCTCCACAGCGCAGATTTCCAGGCGCGACCTGAGCGGTTCCACATCTCCGGTCCGGGGCTCGCGGCGCTGGAGCAGGCCCGCGCTGCGGGCAAGGGTGCCATCATCGTGTCTGGACATTTCGGCCAGTGGGATGCCGTGCGCGCCGTACTCAAGGCCCGCGGGATGGAGACGGGTGCCGTCTATCGTCCGCAGCGGAACCGTTTCTATCAGCGCGGCTTCCTTGCCGGCATCGAGGAAGGCGGCAAGCCCGTCATCGCCACCGGGCGGGCGGGTACGATGGATCTGGTCCGCCACCTCCGCAGGGGCGGCTTTCTGGCGATCCTGCTGGACGAGAAATATGCCGAGGGCGTCCCGGTTCCGTTCCTCGGCCACCCGGCCCTGACATCGACGTCGGCGGCCACCCTGGCACTCAAGTACGATCTTCCCCTCGTACCCGCCTATGGAACGCGCCGACCGGATGGGTCAGAATTCGACGTCGTCTTCGAGGCCCCCATCCCGCACACAGACGCGCTCACGATGACGAGGGCCGTCAACGACAGCCTCTCCGCCCGCGTTCTTGCCAATCCGGGCCAATGGTACTGGCTGCTGCGCCGCTGGATGGGCGCCTGACGCCAGCTGATCGCGTGAAGCGGGCTCCGCTTCATCCCAACCTGCATGGAGCAGGCCCCTCGGGTGTACGGGAAGGCTTCCGAAACTGTTCTCCGGAGACGTCCCGGGCTTCCCGAACGGGATGCCGCGGTTGCTATGACGCGCTTGACAACGCTGTTCCGTTGGCCCGACGGTGCCCCGATCCCGTCGCTTCCGGGGTTGGCGAACCATGTTTCCCCGGTTCAGGAGCGAAGGAACGGGATTTCGCACTGGGCATCACCTGAATGCGCGTTGTCTTTTTCAGCTACGGATCCCGCGGAGACGTGCAGCCCCAGGTGGCAATGGCGGCCGGGCTCCAGCAGCAGGGGTTCAGGACGCGGGTCGCCGCGCCGGAAAACCTGCGTGGCTTCATCGAACAGGCCGGAATCGAATATGCTCCGCTGTTCGGCTCCTCTCAGGAGATACTGGAATCGGAAAACGGGCAGCGGTGGCTGGAGTCGGGCAACGTGGCCGCGTTCATGAAGGAACTCACCAGGATTTCCAACCGGATCGACCCCGAGCTGTTCCGCACCGGGTTGGACGCCGCGCGGGATGCGGATGCGATCGTCGGGGGCACGCTTGCAGAAGACATGGCCTTCACGCTGGCCGAACACAGACGCGTACCGTTCCTGTTTGCCCATACAATGCCGCTTGAGACGACCGGGGATTATGCCCAACCGCTGGTGACGACGCGGAAATTGCCGCTGCGGTCGCTCAACCGCGCCACTTATGCCCTCTTTCGCGTCCTGTTGACGCGGCAACGCACAAGGACGCTCGCGGTATTTCGCAAGGAACTCGGCCTCGCCCCGAGGCGCGCAACCGTCGTGTCCCGGAGCGCCGAGCTTGGTGTTCCCGCGCTCCAGCTCTGGAGCCCGCATCTTGTGCCACACGCAAGCGATGCCCCGGCAGGGGCGGTGACGACGGGGTTTCAGCGCCTGCCCCCGTCCGTCCGCGCCGGGCTGGGCGAAGAGGCGCCGCCCGCTGAATTGCTGCATTGGCTGGAGGCCGGTCCGCCACCGGTCTATGTCGGCTTCGGCAGCATGCCGATGCCATCGCTTGCCCGCTTCGCAGGGGACATCCTCGATATCGCCCGGACGCTTGGGGTCAGGTTCGCGCTTTCGCCAGGCTGGAACAAGCTGGCCTCGGTCGGGCACCTCGAATGCGACGAGCTGATGTTTGTCCCATCGATAGATCATGAATGGTTTTTCAAGCGCTGTGCTGCGGCGGTCCATCACGGTGGCGCGGGTACGACTGCGGCAAGTCTGGGGGCGGGTATTCCGACGATCGTGTGCTCGTTCTTTGCCGACCAGCCTTTCTGGGGGGAAAGGGTCGCGCGACTTGGCGCCGGTGTCCACCTGCCGCGCGTAAAGATGAACCGGCAGACGCTGGGAGAGGCTGTCGGGCGCGCGATCCGTGACGACATGCGCGACCGGGCCCGCGACATCGGCTGCAAACTTGGGGCAGAAGACGGCAACGCCCGAGCGGTTGAAGCCCTGACATCCTTTCTGAAGCACTGACAGCCCGGGGGTCCTTCGTATTCCTCATTTCCAGAGCGTCAATATCATCTGCGTCGACAGGCCCGCGAGGTTTGAACCGCGCCGACTCTGCCAAGGGAGTTCACGTCAGGCAGGCCTCGCCCTCTCGGATCCGTGTCGTTTCGTTGGTTTGGCCATGCACATATCGGAACGTCCAGGACGACTGACACTGGAGCCTTTCTGTCGCTACGCCGAACTCAAAAGCCTCAGGATGTATTTCTCGTTGAGGTCATAAAGTTCGTTCAGAAGGCCGCGCGCAAGCGGGGCATCGCCATTGGCGGCCGCGCGCACGATTCGGGCATGCTGGACGAGGGCTTCTTGCTGCCCCTCGGTGCCCCTTTGAGTGTACCAGAACCTGCGGACGAGCGCGTGAACTGGTTTCATCGCGTCAGTGAGGAAGCGGTTGTCAGCCGCCTTGTCAATTATGCCGTCGAATTCGCTGTCGAGGCGGTAATAACCCACCAGATCCAAGGTCGCCGCACAGGCCGCCATGTCTTCGGCCAGCTGACCAAGCAAGAGACGTTGCTCCGGGGTGGCGCGCTGACTGCCTCGCACGATAACGCGAACCTCAAGTCCCCGACGCATTTCAATGAGTTGCAGCTGGCTCTTCAGATCGACCTCTGTGACGACGATTCCCCGGCGCGGTAGGATGGCTCTGTTGCACAAACCGGGTGACGGTCAGGGTTCCCCTTTCCCCGGACAGATTTACCCCACGGCTTCTGTTACGGGAATGCCGAGCGCTGTGAAGCCGTTCAGGACGGCGATACGAACCTGGAACTCGGCGACCTGACGGTCGCACGCGCGCGCGGAGAGGCGCTGGCCAAGGAGCTTGATGCAATGCATCTTGGTCTCGGCGCGGCTTCGGAGGTGATAGCCGCTTCATCGTCGC
>JAFIEC010000151.1 GCA_020832725.1 Paracoccaceae bacterium
GTCAGCGCGGCCCTCGGCCCAGGCGGAAAAGGCGAGGCGGGGACGGAGGCCGTATTCCGCGTAGAGCGCGACCAGCCCCGAAGGCCGCGCCCCGGCTGCGGATCGCTCGGCGCCCAGCGTGACCGACGCAAAGCCCGCACCGGGCACGGCGGGCCACGGCCCGGCATGGGCGGAGGCGGTTGCCGCCAGCAGGGCCAGCGCGGCAGCGCGCAACGAAGGGAACGGCAGGCGCATGGCCCGAGCCTTCGCCACGCGTGGTTAATGCAAGGTTAAGATGAGACGCAGAGGCCCCTCAGCGGCGACGAAGATAGGCGCGGTAGGCAAAAGCCACCAGAAAGGCCCCACCCGCTGCGGCGATGGCCCAGGTCGCCGCACCGAGGAAGACCGAGAACAGGCGCAGCACGACAAAGCCCGCAAGCGTCCCGACGATCCCCAGTGCTGCAGTGGTGAAGATGTCCGCCTCGATCCCCAGCAAACGGGTCGCCAGGAATCCGGCGGCGATCCCGACGATCAGCAATCCGAGCATGGCCATGAAAAGCCCCCTTGTCCTGCCCCGGATATGGGGCGCCGCGCCGAACCGAACAGCCCCCGCAAGGGTGTCGCGCGTCAGGTGCCGCAAAAGGTGCGGAAAACGCGCTCGGACGCTGCCGGCGGCTGGGTGAAGGAAGGATCTTCGGGGCTGTCGAACGGCCGCTCCAGCACCGACAGCAGGCGCTCGAACGGCCCGAAATCCTCCTGCGAGACGGCGGTGGCAAGCGCCTCCTCGACCTTGTGGTTGCGCGGGATCACCTGCGGATTGGCCCGCGCCATCGTGGCCCGCCGCGCCGCCTCGTCGCCCCCCTCGCGCGCAAGGCGGGCGCGCCAGCCCTCGGCCCAGGTGTCGAACTCCCGCGGGTTGACAAAACGGGCCCGCGCGGCTTCGGCCCCGTCGGGGGAGATGGCCCCGGAGAGGCCCGCGAAGGTCAGCGTGAAATCGGCCTCGTTGCGCGCCATCGCCTCGAGCAGTGCCTCGGCCAGCGCCGCATCGCCCGGCTCTTCGGTCATCAGGCCCAGCTTGGCGCGCATCACGGCCATGTGGGCCTGTTCATACAGTGACGGGAAGGCCGCGATCGCCTCGTTGGCGCGCTCCAGCGCGCGATCCGGGTCGGTGTCGATCAGCGGCAAAAGCGTCTCGGCCAGTCGCGCCAGATTCCAGTTGGCGATGCGCGGCTGGTTGCCATAGGCATAGCGGCCCTGATGGTCGATCGAGCTGAAAACCCTGCCGGGATGGTAGGCATCCATGAAGGCACAGGGGCCGTAGTCGATCGTCTCGCCCGACAGGGCGAAATTGTCGGTGTTCATGACCCCGTGGATGAAGCCCACCCCCATCCAGGCCGCCACCAGACGGGCCTGCCGCTCCATCACCCGCCGAAGAAGCGCCAGCGCCGCATCGGGCGTGCCCGCAAGGTCGGGGTCGTGTCGGGTGATCGTATGCGCGACCAGAAGCGACAGCGCCTCCTCGTCGCGGCGGATCGCGAAGAACTGGAATGTGCCCACCCGGATATGGCTGCCCGCCACGCGGGCCAGCACGGCCCCCGGCAGCCGCTCTTCGCGGAAGACCGGCTCTCCGGTGGTGACGGCCGCAAGGGCCCGGGTGGTGGGGATGCCCAGCGCATGCATCGCCTCCGAGACAAGGTATTCCCGCAGCACCGGGCCCAGCGCCGCGCGGCCATCGCCCATGCGCGAGAACGGGGTGCGGCCCGAGCCCTTGAGCTGGATGTCGCGGCGGTGCCCGTGGATGTCCACCACCTCGCCCAGCAGAAGGGCCCGGCCATCGCCAAGCTGCGGCACCAGGTTGCCGAACTGGTGGCCGGCATAGGCCATGGCCAGCGGCTCCGCCCCCTCGGGCAGGGCATTGCCGGCGAACAGCTCCGCCCAGGCGTCTGCTTCCATGGCCCCGGGATCGATCCCGAGCTCCTGCGCCAGGGCGGCGTTCAGCCGCACCAGGCGCGGGCGTGGGGCGGCGGCGGGCGGCTGCCGGGCAAAGAATCGCTCGGGCAGGCGCGCATAGCTGTTGTCGAAGGAAATGGGCTGTTGGCCGGGTGGCATGGTCATTCTCCTGATCTCGCGGAGCCTAGCGCGTGGGCGGTCGGGCGCAAGGCCGCGCACGGGCGGCAACGATATATGGATTCCTGATAGCTGGTTGCGAAATACTGACTTGAAACGATAGCGCATGCGGTGCCCTCTGCCCCGGAACCGAGCGCAGTTGCTTTGCGCACGGCCAGCGGTAACACTTTGCACCGACCCCGGGAGGAAATGATGGGACGACTGGCTGCCTTCAATTTCCAGAAATGGATCGACGAGCATCGCCACCTGCTCAAGCCTCCGGTGGGCAACCAGCAGATATGGGAAGACGCCGACCTCATGGTGACCGTGGTCGGCGGCCCGAACAAGCGGACCGATTATCACGATGACCCGGTGGAGGAGTTCTTCTACCAGATCGAGGGGGACATGCTGCTGAAGATCCACGATGTCGGAACCGGGGAGTTCTATGACGTCCCCATCCGCCAGGGAGAGATCTTCCTTCTGCCGCCCCATACGCGCCATTCGCCTCAGCGCCCGCAACCCGGATCCATAGGGCTTGTGATCGAGCCGAAGCGCCCGGAGGGGGCGCTGGACGCGATCGAGTGGTATTGCTTCGAGTGCAACCACCTTGTGCACAGGGCTGAGCTGGACCTCGAATCGATCGTCGATGATCTTCCCCCTGTCTACGAGCGATTTTACGGCGACGAAGCAGCGCGCACCTGCCCGAATTGCGGTGCGATCCATCCCGGCAAGGAACCGCCCGAGGGATGGGTGAAGCTGTGAGCGCGACCCAGATACGAAAAACCAGAAACCAACCGGGAGCCTGACATGACCCATATCGCCCGCCTGACCGGCGTTGCAGCCTTCGGCCTCGCAGGCCTTGGCCTGAGCGTAAACGCGCTCGACGCCCGCGAATTGCGCATCGGAATGATCACGCCGCCGCTTCACGTCTGGAGCCAGGCCGCCGTGTCCATGGCCGAGGAGCTGGCCGAAAAGACCGGCGGCGCCATGACGCTCACCGTGTTCCCCGCCGGCCAGTTGGGAACCGAGGGCGAAATGATGCAACAGCTCCAGACCGGAGCGCTGGACATGGCTTTCCTGACCATTGCCGAAGTGTCGAACCGCGTGCCCACCTTCGGGGCCTTCTATGCGCCGTTCCTGGCCGACGACATGGCCCATGCCGCGCGGATCATCCGCTCGGACGAAGCCCGCGAACTGCTGGAGATCCTGCCCGAGGAGGCCGGTGTCGTCGGCGTGGCCTATGGCAGCGCCGGCATGCGCCAGATCGCCAGCCGGACCCCGATCGGAACGGTGGAGGACCTGCGCGGCCTCAAGATCCGCATCACCCCGTTCGAGCCGATCCGCGACTTCTACAACATCCTTGGCGTGGCGCCGACGCCACTGCCGCTTCCGGCGGTGTTCGACGCGCTGGCCAATGGCCAGGTCGATGCGATCGACATGGATGCCGAACTGATCTGGGGCCTGCGCTATCATGAGCTTTCGCAGGACGTGCTGTTCTCCAACCACATGCTGTTCCCGATGGTCGGTCTGATCTCGGGCCGGACATGGGCTGCGCTGAGCGCGGATGAGCGCGAGATGCTCTCGGAGATGCTGGCGCGCTATGCCGACGGCACCCTGGACGAGTACATCGAGAACGACCCGATCTGGATGCAGCAGGTCGCCGATGCCGGCACGCCCATGCGCCGCGTCGGGTCGGATTTCTTCGCGGCCGCGATCGAGGCCTGGGAAGCGATCTGGGCGCCCAAGGCACCTGCGCTGGCAGTGCTGCGCGACGTCGCCGATCGCACCCGCTGAGCCGGGTTTCACGACCCCTCGATGGGCGCGCGGACGGCGCGCCCATTCCTGCGTGAGGCCCTGCCCATGCTGCACCGCTTCTCGGCCCTCTGGGCAAAGATGGAGATGGCGCTCGCCGCGGTGCTCGCGGCGGGCGTCACATTGATGATTCTCTACAACGTCACCACCCGTTCGATGGGCAACGCGATCTACTGGGTGGACGAGACGGCGATCTATATCATGGTGTGGATGGCGTTCCTCGCCGCCTCCGCCGCCGTCCAGAAGCGCGATTCCATCGCCGTCACCCTCGTGTCAGACGCTCTCTCGGGCCGCAGGGCACAGGCGCTGCGGCTGGGCGTCGATCTGGTGATCCTCGGCTTTGCCGTGGCGATGGCCTGGCTGGTGTGGATCTGGTTCGACCTGCCCAACCTGGCCGAGGCCGGGTTCGAGCGGCGGGCCTTTCAGCGCCTGACCTTCAATTTCATCTATTCCGAGCCGACGCTGACCCTTGGCTGGCCCAAGTGGGTCGTCTGGCTGATCATGCCGATATTCGCCTTCGGGCTGCTGCTGCATTCGCTCAGCAACACCCTGCTGTCGATCCGCGCCCTGCGCCGACCCCTTCCAGAGGAGGCCGCACGATGACGGCGGGTCTGTTCCTTGTACTGCTGTTCATGGCGGTGCCCATCAGCATCGTGCTTGCGGTCACGGCGATCTTCTATGCCTGGAGCAGCGGCAACAATGTCCTGTTCTCCTCCTTCGCGCAGATGCTGTTCTCGGGCGTGGACAAGTACGGGCTGATGGCGATTCCGCTGTTCATGCTGGCGGGCGAGTTGATGAACGAGGGCGGCATGACCCGGCGGCTGGTTGCTGCGGCGCGGGTGTTCGTGGGCGGCTTTCGTGGCGGGCTGGCCTATATCAACGTGCTGGCCAACATGTTCATGGCGGCCATCATCGGCTCGGCCGCCAGCCAGATCGCCGTGATGAGCCGGGCGATGGTCCCCGCCATGGAGAGGGAGGGCTACACCCGCGCATTCGCGGCGGCGACCACCGCTGCGGGGGGATTGCTGTCGCCCATCATCCCGCCGTCGATGCTGTTCGTCATCTTCGGGGTGCTGGCTCAGGTGCCCATCGCCGACATGTTCATTGCGGGCATCATCCCGGGCCTGCTTCTGTCGCTGGGCTTCTTCGCCGTGATTGCGGTGGTGGGCATCTGGCAGGAATTTCCCAAGGGCGAATGGATGACCCCGGCCGAGGCCGGCCGTGCCATGCTGCATGCCGCACCTGCGGCCCTGATCCCGCTGGCCATCGTGGGCGGCATCCTCTTCGGCATCGCCACCCCGACCGAAAGCGCCGCGGTCGCCTCGCTGGTCGCGCTGATCATAGGCCTTGTCATCTACCGGGAGCTGGAATTCCGCCGCTTCCACGAAATCTTCGTGCGGGTGGCCGTCAACTCCAGCCTCGTGCTGTTCATGATCGCGGCGGCCAATGTCTTTGGCTGGGTCATCATCTACGAGGCCCTGCCGCAGAAGCTGGCAGCCCTGGTGACCACGGTGACCTCCGATCCGTTCCTGTTTCTGCTGATCGTCAACCTCGCCCTTTTCCTGGTGGGCATGGTCATCGACGGGATCGCGGCCCTGATCCTGGTCGCGCCGATCCTGCTTCCGATCGCCACCGTCACCTATGGCATAGACCCGATCCACCTGGGCGTCGTGATGTGCCTCAACCTTGTTCTGGGGTTGCTGACGCCGCCGGTGGGGGCGGGGCTCTACATCGCCTCGGCCATGTCGGGGGCACCGCCGCTCGCGATCTTCCGCCAGCTGGCCCCCTTCCTGCTGGTGGCGACGATCGTGCTCGTGGCCCTGAGCTATGCGCCTGTGCTGACGCTGGGGCTGATCTGAGCCCGGCCCACATCAGCGCCCGCCCGCCGCAGCGCCTGCAGGAAGAAATCGGCCGCCGGAGACAGCCCGCGCCGCGTGCTGTAGCACACGCCCACGGCCCCCCGGGGCAGCGCGAAGGACAGATCGAGCGCCACCAGCCGCCCGACCGAAAGCTCGTCTGCCGCCACCTGGGCGGGCAGGATGCCGACAAGGTCGGTTTCCGCCAGAAGCCTGCGATTTGCCAGCCACGCCACCGATTCAAGTGGCACCGGCGGCGGCCCGCCCGCATGCTGAAACATCTGGTCAAGCTGCCGGCGCAGGGTCGTCTCGGGCGGGGGAAGTACGAAACCCCATCCGCGTAGTTCCTCAAGGCCAAGGCCGCGCCGGGCCGCCAACGGATGCCCGGGCCGCACCAGTGCAAGGCTTTCGGCCTCATACAGCCGCTCCTGCGCCACCTCGTCACGGTGACGGAACACCGGAAGTCTCCCCACCACGAGGTCCAGATCTCCCGTCCGCAAGCCGGGGATGAGCGCCTCGTTGGTCCCCTCCACGATCTTGACCGCAAGGCCGGGTCGGTTCTCCAGCACGTCCGCGATGGCGCGCGGCAGAACCTCGGCGGAGGCCGCGATCAGCGTTCCCACAACGACCCGCCCCTCCCTGCCCCGGGCCAGATCGTCGATCTCGAGGACCGCCTGCCCGATCTGGGACAGGATCATCCGGGCGTTCCGCATCAGGGCCGCGCCAAAGATCGTCGGGACCACGCCACGATTGGTCCGCTCGAACAGGGTCACGCCCAGATCCTCCTCGAGGTCCTTCAGAAGCTTGGTCGCCGCAGGCTGGGACATGTTCAGGGACAGCGCCGCATGCAGCACGCTTCGGTGGCTGCCCACGGCCACCAGCAGGCGCAACTGGCGGATCTTGAGCCGGGCAAGGATCCGCTCCACCAGAACCGTCTGGCGGGGGGCAAGGGCGGGTTCGGCAGGATCATGCGAGGTCACGGCAGCCTCCGGTTATCGGAAATCGTGATAGCAGCTGGCTTACAGGCGATTTGCAATAATATCAGCCCCTCGCCAGAGTGCCAGCGGCGAAGGAGGCGGCGTGACTCAGGACACCGGAAACCCCATCGGGCAGGCGCTGCCCCGGCGTGAGGACATGCGTGTTCTGCGTGGTCAGGGCCGCTATGTCGCCGATATCGCCCTGCCCGGCGCCCTGCATCTGGCCTTCCTGCGCAGCCCCGTGGCGCGCGGCCGGATCGTTGCACTCGACACCGCCGATGCCGCCGCGATGCCGGGTGTGCGGGCGGTCTTCACCGGGGCCGATGTCGGGGGGCTGCCGGCCCTTGCGGTGAACCCGGTCCTGGACCCGCAGCACATCCCCGGCTGGCCGGTGCTGGCCTGCGAGGCGGTCGGCGCGCTGGGCCAGCCCGTAGCCGCAGTGGTGGCCGAGACGGTTGCTCAGGCGCTTGATGCGGTCGAGGCGATCGTGCTGGATATCGACGAGGCGGGGGCGGGCGGCGCCGACACCCCTCTGGCGGCTCTGGGCGTATGGCGCGAGGGCGATGCCGCCGCCCGTCTGGACGAGGCCGCCCATGTGGTGGAGGCGCGCATCCGTCACCCCCGTCTTGCCCCCTCTCCGATGGAGACGCGCGGAATTGCCGTGCTTCCTGATGGCGCGGGCGGTGCGCATGTCTGGCTGTCCTCCCAAACCCCGCATCGTGCGCGGACGGAACTTGCCCGCATCCTCGGCCTGCCAGCAGAGTCCTTGCGTGTGACCGCCCCCGACGTCGGCGGGGCCTTCGGGATGAAGGCCTCGCTTTACCCCGAAGACGTGCTGGCGGTTCTGGCCGCCCTGCGCCTCGACCGCCCCCTGCGCTGGATCGCCAGCCGCAGCGAGGATTTCCTGTCGGCTACCCATGGCCGCGGGGCAGAGAGCGTCGGTCGGCTGGCCGTGGACACCACGGGCCGCATGACGGCCATCACGGCGCGTCTGTCGATGCCGCTGGGGCATTGGCTGTCCAATTCGTCGCTGGTCCCGGCATGGAATGCGGGGCGCATGCTGACGGGCTGCTATGGCATCGGCGCGGTGGATATCGAAAGTGCGGCGCTTCTGTCAGCCACGGCACCGGTAGGCATCTATCGCGGTGCCGGCCGGCCCGAGGCGATCGTCCTGCTCGAAAGCCTCGTGGACAGGGCCGCGCGCGCCTGCGGGCACGACCCGCTGGAGTTCCGCATCGCCAATGCCCTGCCGCCCGAGGCGCTGCCCCATGTCACCCCCACAGGCACGCGCCTTGACAGCGGCGATTATGCCGCCGCCCTGCGCCAGCTGCGCGTGGCAGCGGAATACGACGCGGCGCGCGCAGCGCAGGCCCGCGCACGCGCGACCGGGGCGCTGCACGGGATCGGCATCGCCGCCTATGTGGAGCCCTGCGGCACCGGCTGGGAAAGCGCGCGGGTCACGCTGCATGCCGACGGCACGGCGACCGTGGCCACGGGTGGCAGCACCCAGGGCCAGGGCCGCGAGACAGCCCTGTCACAGATCGCCGCCGGAACATTGGGAATCGCCCCGGAGGCGGTGACCGTGCTGCATGGCGACACGGCCCATTGCCCCGAGGGGATCGGGGCCCTTGCCAGCCGATCCACCCCCATCGGCGGAAGCGCCGTACTGCGCGCCTGCGAGGCGGTGCTGGCCCGGCGTGCCCGCGGCGAGACGGGCGAGATCGCCGAGGAAATCGTCTACACCGCCCCCGCCGAGGCTTGGGGCTCGGGTGCCGCGCTGGCCGAGATGACAATCGACCCGGAAACCGGCACGCCAAGCCTGCTGCGGATCGTGATGGTCGATGACGCCGGCCGCCTGATCAACCCCGCGCTGGTTGCAGGCCAGATCCTCGGTGGCATTGCCCAGGGCTTGGGCGAGGCGCTCATGGAGCGGATCGTCCACGACGAGGACGGCCAGTTGCTCACAGGCACGCTGATGGACTACGCATTGCCGCGCGCCTCGGACATGCCGCCCGTTTCCCTGCACAAGTGCGAAAGCGCGACCGACGCCAACGCGCTCGGGGCCAAGGGTGTGGGCGAGGCGGGCACTATCGCCGCACCGGCCGCGATCCTGAATGCCGCGCTCGACGCATTGGCGCCGCTGGGGGTGACCGATCTGGCGCTGCCGCTGACATCCGAAACCCTGTGGCGCGCGATCCGCAGCGCCCCCCGAACCGGAAAGGTCCACCGATGAACTACTCCCGCCTCGACGCAAAGGACGACGCCCGCCAGCATCTGCGCGGCATCTGGGCCGCCGCCCTCAACCCGTTCCGCGCGGATTTCTCGCTCGACGAGGAGGGGCTGCGCGCCAACATCCGCCACTGGACGCAAGAGCTTGGCATCGCGGGGCTGTTCATCGCGGGCAAGCAGGGGGAGTTCTTCTCCATGAGCCTGGAGGAGCGCAAGCGCACCTTCGAGATCGCCGTCGAGGAATGCGCGGGCCGGGCGGGTACGATCATGTCCTGCTCCGACCAGAATTTCGACGTGGTGGTGGAGCTGGCCCGCCACGCCGAGGCGATCGGTGCCGACTATATCGTGGTGCATGCGCCCATCCTGCATTTCGTCACCGATCAGGACGACACGGTCTACAATTACTACAAGTCCCTGTCCGAGCAGGTGAACATCGGCATCGCCATGTGGAGCCATCCCGATTCGGGCTATCTGATGTCCCCCGAGTTGTGCGCCCGGGTGGCGGAGCTTCCCAATATCGTGGCCATCAAGTATTCGGTCCCGCGCGAGATGTATGTGCGCCTGAGCAGGCTTGCAGGCGACCGGCTGATCGTCTCGACCGCCTCCGAGGAGGAATGGCTCGACAACATCCTGGAACTGGGGTGGAAGCTCTATCTGTGCTCCTCGCCGCCCTATCTGATCCAGACAGCGGCGGACCAGCGCATGAACGAATACACCCGACTGGCGTTCGAGGGACGCGCAGAAGAGGCACGCCGCGTGCGCGACAGCCTGGAGCCGGTGCGCAAGGCCTTGCGCGGCACCCGCCCGGGGGGCAAGCCACAGGCGCATCAGAAATACTGGCAGGAGCTTCTGGGCCAGGTGGGCGGCCCGGTGCGCCCGCCCCTTCTGCAGCTGACCGAGCACGAGCGCGCCGCCACCCGCGCGGCCTTCGAGGGCTGCGGGCTGCGCCTGCGCTGAATTCGCGACATTGCGCAGCAAGAAACCGACACAATCCCTGTGCTAGCCTCGCCCCGCAACAGGAGGGGCCAGATGAGCAGTCAGGACGGACACGGCACTTCACCCGACAAGGCGGTGTCGCAGGCATCCCATGCCGCGCTGGACCGCATGGCGCGGGCCGGCTTGGCAAGCGCGACTCTGGGCCTTGCGCCCAGCGCCATGCTCACCGCCTGGACGGATTGGGCGGCCAACCTGGCAACCGCGCCCGGAAAGCAGGCGGCCCTTGCCGCAAAGGCGTGGATGTCGGCCTCGGTGCTGGCGAATCACGCCGCCTCTCTGGCCCTGCCGGTCCCGCGCCCCGATCCCTTTGCCCTGGCACGTCCGGGCGACCGGCGCTTTGCCGCCGAGCAGTGGCAGGACACGCCCTTCAACCTGATGGCCCAGGCGTTTCTTGCGACCGAAGCCTGGTGGGAAGAGGCCGCCACCGGCGTGCGCGGTCTGGACCGGCGCCACGAGGCGGCGATGGCCTTTGCCTTCCGGCAGGTGCTCGATGCCTTTGCACCGGCGAACTTTGCCGCGACCAACCCCGAGGTGCTGTCCCGGATCGCCCGGACGGGCGGCCGCAGCCTTGTGGACGGAATGGCCAATCTCGTCCGCGACATCTCGGGAGACCCGACCGGGGATGTCCCCGTCGTCGGGCATGATCTGGCGGTGACGCCGGGCAAGGTGGTGGCCCGCACGCATCTGGCCGAGCTGATCCAATATGCCCCCGCCACTGGCACCGTGCATCCCGAACCGGTGCTGATCGTTCCGGCCTGGATCATGAAATACTACGTGCTCGATCTCGCACCCCGGAATTCCCTGATCCGATGGCTGGTGGATCAGGGTTTTACCGTATTCTGCCTGTCATGGCGCAATCCGGACGCCGAGGACGCGCATCTGGACCTGCAGGATTACCTCGAGCAGGGCCCCCGCGCGGCGATTGCCGCGATCGCGCAGATCACCGGGGCCTCGCGCATCCATGCGGCGGGCTATTGCCTCGGCGGCACGCTTATGGCCATGGCCGCAGCGGCGATGGCGCGCGACGGCGATGCGCGCCTCGCCTCGCTGACACTCCTGGCCGCGCAGACCGATTTCACCGAACCCGGAGAACTGGCGCTGTTTCTGGGCGAGGCGCAGGTGGCGCTGCTGGAGGACCTGATGTCGCGCCGCGGCTATCTGGAAAGCGACCGCATGGCCGGGGCCTTCACGCTGTTGCGCTCCAATGACCTGATCTGGTCGCGCCTCGTGCGCGAGTACATGCTGGGGGAACGCAGCCACGGCAGCGACCTGATGGCCTGGAATGCCGACACGACCCGGATGCCCGCGCGGATGCATGCCCAGTATCTGCGCGAGATCTACCTCGAGAATGCGCTGGCGCGGGGGCGCTTCCGGGTCGATGGCCGCCCCGTGGCCTTGCGCGACATCACCGCCCCGATCTTCGCGCTCGGCACCGAGACCGACCATGTCGCCCCTTGGAAATCAGTGTTCAAGGCGGGGCTGCTGACCGAGGCCGAGGCGACATTCTGCCTGACATCTGGCGGGCACAATGCCGGGATCGTCTCCGAACCCGGCCATCCGCGCCGCCACTACCGGCTGGCACCGCTCGCACCCGACGACGCGGGCCGCGACCCGGAGGCATGGGTCGCCGGCGTGGCCCCAGCCGAGGGCTCGTGGTGGCCCGCGTGGGGTGCGTGGCTTGCGGCGCGCTCGGGTCCGCAGGGGCCGGTTCCGCCCATGGGCAAGGCCGGGGCCGGGTTTGCCGCACTTGACGACGCACCGGGCACCTATGTTTTCCAGCGCTGAGCGCACCTTGCGATCGTGCGCAGGCCCCGGCACCATGGGGCACCCCATTGGAGAGAGACATGGATTATATCGAAAACCGCACATTGGAGGAGTTGGCCCCCGGTGACAGCGCCGAGATGGAGCGTGCCCTGACTGCGGCGGACATCGAGTTGTTCGCGGTCATGTCGGGCGACGTGAACCCCGCGCATCTGGACACCGAATACGCCGAGTCGGGCCGATTTCATCGGGTCATCGCCCACGGCATGTGGGGGGGCGCGCTGATCTCGGCGGTTCTGGGCACAAGGCTGCCGGGGCCGGGCACGGTCTATCTTGGCCAGTCGCTCGCCTTGCATGCGCCGGTCGGGGTGGGCGATGTGCTGCGGGTGCGCGTCGAGGTGCTGGACAAGGACATGGACACCGGCCAGGTGCGCCTGTCATGCACCTGCACCAACCAGCGCGGCGAAGAGGTGATCACCGGCGAAGCCCGGGTGCAGGCCCCCCGCGACAAGGTCCGCCGCCCGCGCGCGGTGCTTCCCGAGGTCACGATGCACCGGCCCGGGGCGCGGTTTCGCGCGCTGGTGGCCGCCACGGCCGATTGCGAACCCATCGCCACGGCAGTCGTGCATCCCTGCGATGCCCTGTCGTTGTCGGGGGCCTTGTCGGCGGCGGAGGCGGGCATCATGCGCCCCATCCTCGTCGGCCCGCGGGCCAGGATCGCAGAAGCGGCAGAGGCCGGGGGCCTTGACCTGACAGGTATCGAGCAGGTGGACACGCCCCATTCCCATGCCTCGGCGGAGGCCTCGGTCGCGCTGGTGCAGGAGGGGCAGGCAGAGGCGCTGATGAAGGGCAAGCTGCATACGGACGAATTGTTGTCGGCCGTACTCCGGCGCGAGGGGGGGCTGCGCACCGAGCGCCGTCTGAGCCATGTCTTCGCCCTCGATGTGCCCAGCCATCCGCGCACCCTGTTCGTCACCGATGCCGCGATCAACATCTCGCCCGACCTCGCTTGCCTGCGCGACATCGTCCAGAACGCGATCGACCTTGTGCGCGCGCTGGGCACCGAGTGCCCCCGGGTGGCGATCCTGTCGGCTGTGGAGACGGTCACGGGCAAGCTGCCCTCCACCCTGCATGCCGCAGCCCTGTGCAAGATGCACGAGCGTGGCCAGATCGAGGGCGGGCTGATCGACGGGCCGCTTGCCTTCGACACCGACATCTCGGCGGCGGCGGCACGGGCCAAGGGGATCGTGTCGCAGGTGGCGGGCCAGCCCGATATCCTCGTGGCGCCCAATCTCGAAAGCGGCAACATGATCGCCAAGCAGCTGATCTATCTGGCGGGGGCGGAATCGGCAGGCATCGCGCTGGGGGCGCGGGTTCCGATCATGCTGACCAGCCGCGCCGATTCCGCAGACGCCCGCCTTGCCTCGGCCGCTCTGGCGCAGCTCTTCATCCGCAACCGGCGCGGTGGCCCGGCATGAGCGGGGTCACCAATGGCGGGGCCATCCTGACGCTGAACATCGGCTCCTCCTCGATCAAGTTCGCGCTCTACCCTCCGGATGAGGCGCGGGCCGAGGCGCGGGGCCAGATCGAGCGGATCGGAATCGCGCCGCGACTGCAGGCGGAGGGAGCGGACGGCACCGTGAGCGAAGAGGCCCCGGGCGGTGCCGAGGCCGGGCAGGAAGCGCTGACCGCGTGGCTGCTGGGGCGTCTGGAGACGCTGGCGCCCGGGTGCAAGGTCGCGGCGGTCGCGCATCGGGTTGTGCATGGGGGGCAGGATTTCGCAGCCCCCGTGGCCGTGTCCGAGGCGGTCCTGTCGCGTCTGGAGGCGCTGTCACCGCTGGCACCGGGCCACCAGCCCTTCAACCTTGCAGGCATCCGCGCCGCCCGCGAGCGCTGGCCCGGGGTGGCGCAGGTGGCCGCCTTCGACACCGCCTTTCACCGCAGCCAGAGCCGGATCGCCCAGCTTTACGCCATTCCCCGCGCACTGTCGGACGACGGCGTGCTGCGCTACGGCTTTCACGGGCTGTCCTATCAGCACGTGGCCGGGGTCCTTTCTGCCCATATGGGCACCAGGACGGCCCGGGGCCGGGTGGTGGTGGCGCATCTGGGCAGCGGTGCCAGCCTCTGCGCCATGCAGGACGGCCGCTCCGTGGCCACGACCATGGGCTTTACCGCGCTGGACGGGCTGATGATGGGCACCCGTTGCGGCGAGATCGACCCGGGCGTGGTCCTGCACCTGATCCGGGCCCGCGGGATGGACCCCGCCGCCGTGGAGGAGCTGCTTTCGCGCCGCTCGGGTCTGCTGGGCGTCTCGGGGCTGAGCGCCGACATGCGTGACCTGCTGGAGAGCGACGCGGCCGAGGCCGCCGAGGC
>JAFIEC010000152.1 GCA_020832725.1 Paracoccaceae bacterium
TGTATTCGGCATGGCCAAAGCCGATCAGCAGGTAGGAGGTGAAGGTCGTCAGCTCCCAGAACACGAACAGCGTGATCAGGTTGTCGGCCAGCACCAGCCCCATCATCGACAGCATGAAGGCTGTCAGATACAGCGCGAAGCGTGCGAATTGCGGGTGTCCGGCAAGGTAGCGCGCCGAATAGAGCAGAACCAGCGCCCCGATGCCCGAGATCAGCAGCGCGAACATCAGGCTCAGCGCGTCGATATAGAGGGTGATCGCCACGTTCAGGCTGGGGATCCATTCCAGCACCACGCGGGTGGTGTCACCGGCGGCGATGATGGGCACCTGACCCAGGAAGACGACGAACAGGGCCGCGGCGATGGCCACGGGCACCAGACCCGCCGCAGTCGCCCAGGGTGCCCCGGGTGCGCTATCTGCCATGACCTCGTCTCCCTTCTCGCCGCCAGCCCTGCGGGCGTTCCGCGCGTCCGACCTGCCCCGGCGGAAGTGGCGCGCCCCGTGTCCAAGCGCAAGGGCCAATCCGTCACCGGCGTGGACAGCGCCCCTGGCGGAACGGCTGCGGCCCCTGGCGCGGCAGGTATGCCGCAGATTTGGGCAGAGCATCGCATCGCGCCGCCCATAGCGCAGGTACCCACCGCCATGTCCGGGGCAGACCTGCGTATAGAAAGGCGCTTTGCGCTTGTAAAATCGAAAATCCCGGGGTCTTTGATAGCCCTTCTCTATCAAGGTGCCGCTCATGCCCAGCCAGCAGCAATTCCGCTATCTCGTGGCGCTGGCCGATGCCCGCCATTTCCGCCGCGCGGCCGAGATCTGCAATGTGGCCCAGCCCACGCTGTCCGCCCAGATCCGCGCCCTCGAGGCCCGCCTCGGCGCGCCTCTGGTGGAGCGGGGCCGGGGCGGGGTGCTCCTCACCCCCCTCGGCGAGCGGGCGGCGGAGCGGGCGCGCACCATCCTTGCGGGGGTCGAGGAAATCCGCGCCCTGGCCCGGGCCGAAGGGCGGCCCTTTGCGGGAACCATGCGGCTGGGGGCGATCCGCACGCTCGGGCCCTATCTGCTGCCGCTGGTGGTGCCGGGCCTGCACCGCACCCATCCCGAATTGCGCCTGTTCGTGCAGGAGGGCCCGCCCGACCAGATGCTGGAGCGGCTGGAACAGGGCGCGCTCGATCTGGCGCTGCTGCCCGGCCCGCTGCGCCGGGCCGAGCTGGAAGCGCCGGTCCTGTTCGGAGAGCCGCTGATGGCGGTGCTGCCCGCCCGCCATCGCCTGGCCGCACAATCCCATGTCGCGCCCGCCGATCTGGCCGGGGAAACCGTGCTCACCCTGTCGCCGGGCCACCGCCTGCAGGCGCAGGTGCGTGCCCTGCTGGAGGGGGTGGGGGCAAGTCTTGTGGCCGAATACGGCGGCACCAGCCTCGATGCGCTGCGGCAGATGACGGCGATGGAGATGGGCGTGACGATCCTGCCCGCGCTCTACGTCCGCTCCGAGGTGACGCGGGAGGAACTTCTCGTGGCCCGGCCCCTGGCACCACCCGCGCCGCTGAGAACGGTCACGCTGGCCTGGCGGCGCAGCGCCGTGCGGGCCGAGGAATTTCGCGCGCTGGCCAGGCTGATCGCGGCGCTGCTGTTCCGCGCCGCACCGGAATTGCTGCGCCCTGACGCCATATCGTCCGCGCCCCTGCCGGATGCGCCGCGCGCCTGACCGGCCCTTGGGCCCTGTACCGGGCCACGCGCGCGCCTTCAGCGGATTGCCGCATTCCCGGCGCGCGGGGGCACCAGCCCCTCCGGCACAACGGCCCCGGCCTCGCGCAGGGCGGGCAGGATGGTGTTCTCCATCACCGAGGGCGTGATCGGCCCGGCAAAGCGCATCCGCACCCGTCCCTCGCCATCCAGGACAAAGGTCTCGGGCAGGCCATAGACCCCCCAGTCGATCGCCATGCGCCCCGAGTCCCTGCCAAGCGTGGCAAAGGGGTTGCCGAGCTCCTGCAGAAAGCCCGCCGCATTGGCCAGCTCGTCCTTGTGGTTGATGCCGTGGATCGTGAAACCCGCATCCGCCAGCGCTTGCAGATGCGGATGCTCTACCCGGCAGGGCGCGCACCAGCTTGCCCAGAAGTTCACCAGCGTCACATCGCCCGCCTTCAGGTCCTCATCGGTGGGCATCGGCTCTGCGGCAAAGGGCTGCACCTGCACGGGCGGTGCCGCGCGGCCCAGCAGTGCCGAGGGGATGTTGTCGGGGTCGTCGCGTGTCAGCCCCATGTAGAAGGCCACGGCAAGCCCGGCAAACAGCAGGGGCGGGATCAGGAACAGTGGCGAAATCTTCATCCTGTGCCCCCGCTCCTGTGGCCCGGGCCAGTGCCCTTTTCAGTGCCCTGTTCCTCTGTGACCTCGCGCGGGGGGGCGGGGCTGCGGCGGGCTTCCAGCGCCTCGAGCTGCCGGCGGACGCGCCCCGCCCGCACCAGCGAGGCGACCACGATCGCGCCCAGCCCCAGCAGGGTCACACCATAGGCCGCCAGCACCCAGCCCGCATATTGTCCGAGATCGGGCATCATGCCCCCTGTCCGTGATCGGGGATCATGCCATCCGCTCCCGCGCCATCAGCGCCTGGATGCGCCGCGCCCGGATTTCCGTGCGGGTGCGCAGCAGCACCAGCATCACGAACAGCAACACGAAGGCCGCCATGCACAGGACCAGCGGATAGAAGAACACGTCATGGATGTTGTCCTCCCGCCGCACCGACATCGAGGCGCCCTGGTGCAGGCCCTGGCTCCAGAAGTTCACCGCATAGCGCGACAGGAAGGCAAAGACCGAGCCCATGATGCACAGCACCGATGTCAGGTCGGCGGCGGTGTCGGGGTCGTCGATCGCCGCCCACAGCGCGACATAGCCCAGGTAGAAGATGAACAGGATCAGAAACGAGGTCAGACGCGGGTCCCAGGCCCACCAGGTGCCCCACATGGGCTGTCCCCAGATCGCCCCCGTGGCCAGCGCGATCGCGGTGAAGGTCAGGCCCACCGGCCCGGCCGCCCGCGCCGCCAGCACCGAGACATGGTGCCGCCGGATCAGCCAGACCAGCGAGGCCACCAGCATCATCGCCCAGGCATTGATCGCCATCAGGGCCGCCGGCACATGCAGGAAGATGATCTTGACCGTCGAGCCCTGCTTGTAATCGTCGGGGGTGAAGAAGAACCCCCAGGCCAGGCCCACGGCAAGCGCGCCCACCGTCAGGGCCGTGACCCAGGGCAGCACCCGGTCCGTCAGGGCCATGAACTGGCGCGGATTGGCATATTCCCACATCGACATGAGGCGTTCCTATACCGACCCGCCAGGCGCGGCAATCGCCTGCGACATCGCGCCCGGGCCTGCCGCAGGCCCGCTCACCGCAAATTGACCCGCAGCGCCTGCGCCCCCAGCAGCGGGACCAGCGCAAAGGCCAGCGC
>JAFIEC010000153.1 GCA_020832725.1 Paracoccaceae bacterium
CGATCATCCTGCCGGCGATCACGCTGGGGCTTTACCAGATGACGCTGATCATGCGCCTGGTGCGGGCCGAGATGCTCGAGGTGCTGCGCACCGATTACATCAAGTTCGCCCGCGCCCGCGGCCTGTCGAACCGGGCGGTGCATTTCGGCCATGCCCTGAAGAACACGCTGGTGCCGGTGATCACCATCACCGGGCTGCAACTGGGCTCCATCATCGCCTTTGCCATCATCACCGAGACGGTTTTCCAGTGGCCTGGCGTGGGGGCGCTGTTCATCCGGTCGGTGCAATTCGTCGATGTGCCGGTGATGGCCGCCTATCTGATGCTGATCGCGCTGATCTTCGTCATCATCAACCTGATCGTCGATCTGCTGTATTATGCCGTTGATCCGCGCCTGCGCGTCGATCGCGCCAGCACCCGGCACTGAAGGGGAAACGCCATGGCCGGGATCGACCCCGAACAGATGAAGCCGCGCGGCCGGATCTATCGGATGTGGGACAGCGACATCGCCTGGTCCTTCCGCCATTCGCCTGTGGCGATGCTGGCGGGGCTGGTTGCGCTGATCATCGTACTGGCGGCGGCGCTGGCACCCTGGATCGCGCCCTTCAACCCCTATGACCCGGCACTGCTGAACCTGATGGACGGGTTCACCCCGCCGATGACACCCAATGCCTTCACCGGGAATACCTACTGGCTGGGAACCGACAACCAGGGGCGGGACATCTTCTCGACCATCCTCTACGGCACGCGCATATCGCTGTTCGTCGGTATCTCGGCGGTGCTGTTCGCCATGATCCTTGGCATCACGCTGGGTCTGATCGCGGGCTATCGCGGCGGATGGGTGGACAGCCTGCTGATGCGCGTGGCCGATGTGCAGCTTTCCTTCCCGTCGATCCTGATCGCGCTCCTGATCTTCGGCGTGGCGCGGGGCTTCATCCCGCCCGCCCTGCGCGAGACGATGGCGATCTGGGTGCTGATCGTCGCCATCGGCCTGTCGGACTGGGTGCAATATGCGCGCGTCGTTCGCGGGGCGACGATGGTCGAGAAGAACAAGGAATACGTTCAGGCAGCCCGGGTGATCGGGGCGCATCCGGCCAAGATCCTCGTGCGCCACATCCTGCCCAACGTCATGGGGCCGGTACTGGTGATCGCGACCATCGGTCTTGCCCTTGCCATCATCGCCGAGGCGACGCTGTCTTTTCTTGGTGTCGGCGTGCCGCCCACCCAGCCCTCGCTTGGTACGCTCATCCGCATCGGCCAGAGCTTCCTTTTCTCGGGGGAGTGGTGGATCCTGCTGTTTCCTGCGATCGCGCTGCTGGCGCTGGCGCTGTCGGTGAACCTGCTCGGCGACTGGCTGCGCGATGCCCTGAACCCGAGGCTCAGATAATGGCCGAGACCCTGCTTTCCGTGCGCAACCTTGTGGTGGAGTTTCCGACCCGCCGCGGCACCCTGCGCGCCATCGACGATGTCTCCTTTGACATCCGCCGGGGCGAGGTGCTGGGCGTGGTCGGCGAATCCGGGGCGGGCAAGTCGATCACCGGCGCGGCAATCATCGGCCTGATCGAGCCGCCCGGACGCATAACGGGCGGCGAGATCCATCTGGCGGGGGCGCGGATCGACAATCTGTCACCCGAGCGGATGCGCCGCATCCGTGGCAAGCGGATCGGGATGGTATTCCAGGACCCGCTGACCAGCCTCAACCCGCTCTACACGATCGCCGACCAGTTGATCGAGACGATCCGAACCCATATCGACCTGTCCGAGAAGGCGGCCCGGGCCCGCGCGATCGGCCTTCTGGACCAGGTGGGCATCCCCGCAGCCGCGCGGCGGATCGACGATTACCCGCATCACTTCTCGGGAGGGATGCGCCAGCGGGTGGTCATCGCGCTGGCGCTGGCGGCCGAGCCCGACCTTGTCATCGCGGATGAACCCACCACCGCGCTGGATGTCAGCGTGCAGGCCCAGATCATCGACGTGCTCAAGGATATCTGCGCCGATCGCGGTGCCGCGGTGATGCTGATCACCCATGACATGGGCGTGATCGCCGAGACGGCTGACCGCGTTGCCGTGCTCTATGCCGGGCGGCTGGCCGAGATCGGCCCCGTAGGCGACGTCATCAAGGCGGCCGAGCATCCCTACACGGTCGGCCTGATGGGCTCCATCCCCACCATCACCCACGAGGCGCCCCGGCTGACGCAGATCCCCGGCTCCATGCCGCGGCTGACGTCCATTCCCCCCGGATGTGCCTTCAACCCCCGCTGTGAAAAGGTGTTCGCACGCTGTCGGGCAGAGCGGCCTGTTCCGCTCCGGCGGCCCGGAAACCGGGAGGTGGCCTGCTGGCTGTTCGCGGAAGAGGGCGCGGATGAGCGTCCCGGGGTGCAGGCCCATGGCTGAGGCGCTGCTGTCCATCCGCAACCTGTCGTGCGTCTTCGACGTCTCGAAGCCCTGGCTCAACCGCGTGATCGAGCGTGACGAGCGGCGTTTTCTGACGGCTGTCGCCAGCGTGACCTTCGACATTCGCCGCGGAGAGACCTTCGCCCTTGTCGGAGAGAGCGGCTCGGGCAAGTCCACCATCGCCAAGATGATCGTGGGGCTGCAGCCCCCTTCAGGCGGCGAGATCATCTTCGACGGAACGCCCATGAGGGGGCAGGGGGGCGACATGCGCCGTCTGCGCCGCCGCTTCCAGATGATCTTCCAGGACCCTTTCGCCAGCCTCAACCCGCGCTGGCGTGTGGGTGACATCATCGCCGAGCCGATCCGTACCTTCGGCCTGCTGCGGGGAAGCGCGGTGGAGCGGGAGGTCGAGCGGCTTCTGGATGTGGTCGGCCTGTCGGGGCGCGACCGCGAGAAGTTTCCGCATGAATTCTCGGGTGGGCAGCGCCAGCGGATCGCGATCGCCCGGGCTTTGTCCTCCCGTCCCGAGTTCATTGTCTGCGACGAGCCGACGTCGGCGCTGGATGTCAGCGTGCAGGCCCAGATCCTGAACCTGATGCGCGATCTGCAGGACGAATTCGGTCTGACCTACCTGTTCATCAGCCATGACCTGTCGGTGGTTCGGCACATGGCGAACCGGATCGGCGTCCTCTATCTGGGCCGGCTGGTCGAGGTGGCCGAGGGCAAGACCCTGTTTCGTGACCCCAGCCACCCCTATACCCGGATGCTGCTTGATGCGGTCCCCGACCTCGAGATGGCGGGCCGTCGCCGCAGGCGCGTGGAGGGCGAGATCCCCAACCCGATCGACCCGCCCTCGGGCTGTCATTTCCACCCGCGCTGCCCCCTTGTCGAGCCGCGCTGCCGCAACGAGGCACCGCCCGAATTTCCCCGAGGCGACGGTATGGCCGCCTGCTTTGCCGTCGACCGGGCGGCGACCAAGGAGGCCGCGCCGACCTGAGGCAGGCGCGGTCGTGGCCCGCCGTCTATTGCGCGGCCTGCATGTAGGATTCGGGCGGCGGGCAGGTACACATCAGGTTGCGGTCGCCATAGGCGTTGTCCACGCGATTGACCGGAGGCCAGTACTTGTCGACCCGAAAGGCTCCGGGCGGAAAACAACCCTCTTCGCGGCTGTAGGGTCGTTCCCATGCGCCGATCAGGTCTTCCATCGTATGCGGTGCATTGCGCAGCGGATTGTTCTCCCGGTCCATCCGCCCCTCCTCGATGGCACGGATTTCCTCGCGGATGGCGAGCATCGCCTCGCAGAAGCGGTCGAGTTCGGCCTTGGTCTCGCTTTCCGTCGGCTCGATCATCAATGTGCCGGCCACGGGCCAGGACATCGTGGGGGCGTGAAAGCCGCAATCCACCAGCCGCTTTGCGACATCATCCACGGTGACGCCCGCGCTCTCGGCGAAGGGACGCAGATCGAGGATGCATTCATGGGCGACCCTGCCCGAGGGGCCCGAATACAGCACCGGATAGGCCTGCGACAGGCGCGCGGCGATATAATTGGCCGACAGGATGGCGACCCGCGTCGCCTGTGTCAGCCCGGCGCCGCCCATCATCATGCAATAGGCCCAGGAGATCGGAAGGATCGAGGCCGATCCGTAGGGCGCGGCAGAGACCGGCCCGGTCTCGCCTCCGGTGTCGGGATGGCCGGGAAGGTAGGGCGCGAGATGCGCCTTGACCCCGATCGGCCCCATCCCCGGCCCGCCGCCGCCATGGGGAATGCAGAAGGTCTTGTGCAGGTTCAGGTGGCTGACATCGGCCCCCACCTCGCCGGGCTTTACCAGCCCGACCAGCGCGTTCAGGTTCACCCCGTCCAGATAGACCTGCCCGCCATGGGCGTGAGTGATCTCGCAGACCTCGCGCAATGTCTCCTCGAAGACGCCGTGGGTAGAGGGATAAGTGATCATGCAGGCCGCCAGCTTGTCACCGGCCTCCCGTGCCCGCTCGGCGAAATCTGACAGGTCGATATCGCCATTGGCCGCAGCCTTCACCACCACGACCCGCATGCCCGCCATCTGGGCCGAGGCGGGGTTGGTGCCATGGGCCGAAACCGGGATCAGGCAGATGTTCCTGTGCCCCTCGCCGCGGGCGCGGTGCCAGGCGCGGATGGTCAGAAGGCCCGCATATTCACCCTGTGCCCCGGAATTGGGCTGCATCGAGATTGCGTCGTATCCTGTGATCTCGCACAGGCGCGCCGAGAACTCGCGCAGCAGCTGGTGGTAGCCCAGGGCCTGGTCGGTGGGGGCAAAGGGATGGAGCTGCGAGAATTCAGGCCAGCTGATCGGCATCATCTCGGCCGCGGCGTTGAGCTTCATCGTGCAGGAGCCCAGCGGGATCATCGCCCGGTCGAGCGCGAGGTCACGGTCCGACAGCCGACGCATGTAGCGCATCATCTCCGACTCGGCGCGGTTCATGTGAAAGACCGGATGGGTCAGATACGCACTCTCGCGCACCAGCGGCCCCGGGATGCGCGGAGCAGCCCCGGCGTCATCGCAGCGGCGCACGATCCCGAAGGCGCGCCAGATCGCCTCGACGGTGGCGGCATCGCAGGTTTCGTCGAGGCTGATGCCGATCGCGGTCGTGCCGATGCGCCGCAGGTTCAGCCCCTCGGTCACCGCAGCGGTGATGTAGAATTTCTGCCTGAGGCCCACCTCGATCGACAGCGTGTCGAAGAACGCATCATGGCGCAGGGAGAAGCCCGCATCCTCCAGCCCCTCGGCCAGCCGCACCGTCAGCAGGTGGATCCGCTGGGCGATGGCGCGCAGCCCCTCGGGGCCGTGAAAGACCGCATACATCGAGGCCATGACTGCCAGAAGGGCCTGCGCGGTGCAGACGTTGGAGGTGGCCTTCTCGCGGCGGATGTGCTGCTCGCGGGTCTGCAGGGCCAGACGGTAGGCGGGATTGCCTCGCGCATCCACCGACACCCCGACCAGCCTGCCGGGCAGCGCGCGTTTGTGCGCATCGCGGCAGGAGATGAAGGCCGCATGGGGGCCGCCGAAACCCATGGGCACGCCAAAGCGCTGGGCCGCCCCCACGGCGATGTCGGCCCCCATGGCTCCCGGCTCGCGCATCAGTGTCAGGGCCAGCAGGTCGCAGGCCATCACCGCCACGGCGCCCGCCGCATGCAGCCCCTCGATGGTGCCGGAAAAATCCCGCAGGCCGCCCTGGGTTCCGGGATACTGAAAGATCGCCCCGAAGACCGCGCCCGGGTCGAGGTCGCATGCGGGGTCGCCCACCACCAGATCGATCCCCAGAGGCTCTGCCCGGGTCCGGATGACCGCGATGTTCTGGGGGTGGCATTCGGCGTCCACGAAGAATGCCGATGCCTTCGATTTCGCGACGCGGCGCGCCATTGTCATTGCCTCGGCGCAGGCGGTCGCCTCGTCCAGAAGCGAGGCGTTGGCGACATCGAGTCCGGTCAGGTCGGCCACCATGGTCTGGAAGTTGAGCAGCGCCTCCAGCCGCCCCTGGGATATCTCCGGCTGGTAGGGGGTATAGGCTGTGTACCAGGCGGGGTTTTCCAGTACGTTGCGCTGGATCGCCGGAGGGGTGACGGTGCCGTGATAACCCTGCCCGATAAGCGAGGTCAGAACCCGGTTCTTCGCCGCCACCGCGCGCATCTCGGCCAGCATCCGCCGCTCCGACATGGGCGCGCCCGAAAGCGGCTCCGACTGGCGCAGGCTGGCCGGGACGGTCTCCTCGATCAACGCCTCGAGCGAGGCGCAGCCCAGCGTCGCCAGCATCGCCTCCATTTCGGCGGGGGAGGGGCCGATATGGCGGCGGTTGGCAAAATCGTCCGGGTCGTATTCGGTGAGTGCCAGAGGCGATGCGGCGGTGCTGGGCGATGTCATGGGAGGTCCTGTTCAGTCGGTCAGGGCGGCATAGGCGGCGGCGTCAAGGAAGGTCTCGACGGCAGAGAGGTCGTCCACCTTCATCTTGAAGAACCATTGACCCAATGGGTCTTCGTTCACGAGGCCAGGTGTTTCCGCAAGCTCGTCGTTCACTTCGACGATCTCGCCATCCAGCGGGGCGAGGATCTCCGAGGCGGCCTTGACGCTCTCGATGACGGCCACCTCTTCGCCTGCGGTCACCTCGGTCCCGGTTTCGGGCAGCTCGATGAAGACGACATCGCCAAGCTGGGTGGCCGCGTGTTCGGTAATGCCGAGCACGACGAGGTCACCCTCGATCCGCAGCCATTCGTGATCTTCGGTAAAGCGCATCTTTTTCTCCGGCTCTGTCAGCGTTTGTAGGAGGGGGGAACGAAGGGAAGCGCCGCGACATTGAGCGGCAGCCGCCGTCCGCGCAACTCTGCCCAGAGGGGGGTGCCGGGCGCGGCCAGCGCCGAGGG
>JAFIEC010000158.1 GCA_020832725.1 Paracoccaceae bacterium
TCTGGCCAATTTTGTGCCAGCAGACAAGCGGCCCGCCGCCGGGCTCAGCGCAGCGCGCGCAGAACCTGTCTGTCGCCGCTGATCAGCACCAGCCCGCCCTCCGTGTCGATATCAAACCGGTCAACCCGGGGCAAAAGCTCCAGCACGCGCCCCTCGATCTCCATCAGAGGATCGGCGCAGGCCATCCTCGTGCTGGCCAGCGGGCTGACCGAGAGGCCTTCGCCGCTCAGCTCATATCCCCCCAGATAGAGGTTGCACGCAGCCCTGCCCGAAACGCGGCCCTCGGTATCGAAGGACAGGCTGACCTCTGTTTCGGGAGAGATCGCCTGATCCTCGATCCGAACGGCCCGCCATTCCCGGCCCGTCAGAAGGCTGAGCGGTGCCCCGCCGCAGCCGTCGTTTGTGCCATCAGGGGTGATGAGGCGCACCGAAAGCGGGTGCGGCATGCCCGTCATCGTGTCGCGGCACAGATGCGCGCGCATCTCCACCTCCAGCGTGCCGGAGACCATCCGCAGACCACCTTCGATCGGTTCCGGCGCGGGCAGGCTGTCGCTGGCCGTCTCGATCCCCTCGGGATTGGTCAGGAGCATGCCCTCCTCGGCCGACAGATCGAGCCGCCAGAAAGGTTCGTTTCCCGTGGCACGCAGGGGAAAGGTCGAATCGACCAGAGCCTCGCGGCATTCGGGCAGGGACTCGCCCCGCAGCACCACCCGGGCCGAACCGCCACGACTGTGCACCGATGTTTCGGGATCTGCCTCATCGGAGAAGCGCGCGCCAGAGGCGGCGGGCACCTGAGGCAGGCGAAAGACCTCTCCGCGCAGGTGCAGGATCGCCGCCCCGCCCGAATAGCCGAAGTCAACCGGCTCTGTGCCACAGACCAGCGTTATGTCCGACCCATGCGCAATGTGCGGTGTCAGCAGCATTGCGGGCAGGACGGTGTCGCCCGCTGCCGCAGCGATCTGCACGGGCGCGCTTGTCCACAGGACCGCCCCGGTGAGCAGGATGCCTGCCCTCAGGATGCCCGCCGCGTCGGCAGGGACCGCCAGTGCGAAGGAAAGCGCCTCTCCCGCCGCCGGAGGGGGCAGCAGCATCTCTGCCAGCAGTGCCCCGTCGGCCCCGCGCATCTCCACCACGGCCTCTGCACTCGCGGGAAGGGTCACGTCTTCGGCGGCAAGGGAGACGCTGCCGGTGATCTGGCGCGGCATCGTATCGGCCCGGGCAAGCGGGGCCATGGCAAGAAGGAGGGCTGCAATGATGGGGACAGGGTGCATGGTGATCTCCGCGGGGGGATGGTTGCCGCTTTCTAGCACGTGCCCGTGCGCCGATCACCTGCCCCCTTGCACGGCCCCCCTTGCTGGACTATGTGTCTGGCAAGCGGCGTCCGGTCTCCACCCCCGGACCCACCGGAAGGGAAACGGGCCGCGCGCCCGTTTTTTTGTGCCCGAAACCTGCCCGCCGCCGACACCGTCACCCTCCGGCGGCACAAGGATCGCATAGCCATGTCCGACCCGTTCGACCCCGAAGCAGACCTGCCCGAACCGGGCACGCGCCCGCGCGACCTGGTCGCTGTTGCCGCGATCGACCGCAGGCTGGCCCATATCGTGCGCCCGGTGGTCGAAGGGCTGGGATTCGAGCTTGTGCGCGTGCGGCTGATGGGCGGCAAGGGACGGACCCTGCAGATCATGGCCGAACGACCCGATGGCGGGATCGAGGTGGCCGATTGCGCCGAGATATCCACGGCCGTGTCGGCCTTGCTCGATGTCGAGGACCCGATCACCGAACAATACGTGCTGGAGGTTTCCAGCCCCGGGATCGACCGCCCCCTGACGCGGCTCAAGGATTTCGACGCCTGGGAAGGCTTCGAGGCCAAGCTGGAAACCCATGACCTGATCGATGGCCGCCGCCGGTTTCGCGGCATCCTGCGGGGCACCGAAGGGGACGAGGTCCTGATCGAGATCGACGAGGGGACCATCGGCCTGCGGTTCGACTGGATATCCGATGCCAAGCTGGTTCTGACCGATGCGCTGGTCGCCGAGACGCTGCGCACAGCCAAGGCCCGGCACCTCGACCCTGATGCGGCCGAGGGCTTCGACTCGGTCGAGACCGAAGACCCCGAGGCCGAAGACTCCGGGGACGCCGACCACGAGAACGATGCAGACGAGACGCCCGGCACGCCCGGGCCCGAGAGCGAGGACGCAAGATGAGCATCACCACCGCAAACCGGCTGGAACTTCTCCAGATCGCGGATTCCGTCGCCCGCGAGAAGATGATCGACAATGATCTTGTGGTCGAGGCGATGGAAGACAGCCTCGCGCGGGCGGCAAAGTCACGCTACGGGGCCGAGCTCGACATCCGCGCCCATATCGACCGCAAGACCGGAGAGCTGCGGATGTGGCGCGTGCGCACCGTGGTCGAGGAGGTGGAGAACACCTTCACCGAAATCCTGCTGGAAGATGCCCGGGCCATCGACCCCGAGGCCGTGGTCGGAACCGAGATCACCGACCAGTTGCCTCCGCTGGAGATGGGGCGGATCGCGGCGCAATCGGCCAAGCAGGTGATCCTGCAGAAGGTCCGCGAGGCCGAGCGCGACCGTCAATACGAAGAATTCAAGGATCGGGCGGGCACCATCATCAATGGCGTTGTCAAGCGCGAGGAATACGGCAACGTCATCGTCGATGTCGGACGGGGCGAGGCGATCCTGCGCCGCGACCAGAAGATCCCGCGCGAGAGCTTTCGCCCCAACGACCGCATTCGCGCCTATGTGCGCGATGTTCGCCGCGAGGCACGGGGGCCGCAGATCTTCCTCAGCCGTACCGCGCCCGAGTTCATGGCAGAGCTCTTCAAGATGGAGGTGCCGGAAATCTACGACGGCATCATCGAGATCAAGGCCGTTGCCCGTGACCCTGGAAGCCGCGCCAAGATAGCCGTGATCTCCTACGACAATTCCATCGATCCCGTGGGGGCTTGTGTGGGGATGCGCGGCAGCCGCGTGCAGGCGGTTGTCGGCGAATTGCAGGGCGAGAAGATCGACATCATCCCGTGGTCCGAGGATCAGCCCACCTTCCTCGTGAATGCTCTGCAGCCCGCAGAAGTGAGCAAGGTCGTTCTCGACGAGGAGGCGGAGCGGATCGAGGTCGTTGTTCCCGACGAGCAGCTTTCGCTGGCGATCGGCCGCAGGGGGCAGAACGTGCGCCTCGCCTCGCAGCTGACCGGGCTGAATATCGACATCATGACCGAGACCGATGAAAGCGCCCGTCGGCAGGCCGAGTTCACGGAGCGCAGCCAGATGTTCATGGACACGATGAACCTCGACGAGATGGTGGCGCAGCTGCTGGTGGCCGAGGGCTTCACCTCGCTGGAAGAGGTCGCCTATGTGGAGGTGGAGGAACTCGCCTCGATCGACGGTTTCGACGACGATACCGCAGAAGAGCTTCAGGCGCGGGCGCGCGAATGCCTCGAGGAGATCAACGAGAAATCTCTGGAGAATGCCCGCGCGCTGGGTCTGCAGCAAAGCCTTGAGACTTTCGAGGGGCTGACGCCGCAGATGTTCGAAGCGCTGGCGCAGGAAGGGATCTTCACGCTGGAAGACTTCGCCACCTGTGCCGACTGGGAACTCGCCGGCGGATGGACCACGGTCGACGACAAGCGGGTCAAGGATGACGGCATCCTCGAAAAGTTCGACCTGTCGCTCGCCGAGGCGCAAAGCCTGGTGATGTCGGCCCGGGTGCTGCTTGGCTGGGTGGAGCCCGAGGCGCTTGAGCCGGAAGTCGTCGACGAGGATGATGAGGAGGGCGCAGCTCTGGACGACGAATCTGCCGCCGGGGACGAGGAGGTGCGTTCCTGAGCCGCGGACGTCCATCCCCCGCCCCCGAGACACCGGAGCGGCGCTGCATCGCCACTGGTGCCAGTGGCCCTCGGGCGCGGCTCGTGCGCTTTGTGGTGGGCCCCGGTGGCCAGCTTGCCCGGTTTGGGGGGGGCAAGGGGGGGGGCCGTGGCATCTGGCTGTCGGCCGACCGCGCGGCGTTCGACCTGGCCGTGCGTCGCAACCTGTTCTCCCGGGCGGCGCGCGCTCCGGTGGTCGTACCCGAGGGGCTGGCCGATTTCGTCGAGGGACTGCTGGCGCGGCGGATGACCGACCTTCTGGGGCTCGCGCGAAAGGCCGGAGAGGCCCTTGCGGGCTATGAGACGGTGCGTGCGGCCCTGATGGCGGAAAAGGTGTCGGTCCTTGTGCAGGCATGCGACGGCTCCCCGCGCCAACGCGCCCGCCTGCGCCCGCCCGACGGGTCCGGGACACTGATCGATGTGCTGACCGGTTCGGAAATCGGTTTGGCATTCGGTCGTGAAAATGTGATACATGCGGCGCTGACGGGTGGTGGTCTGACAGCGCGCATAGTAGAGGAGGCCCCGCGCTTGGCGGGCCTGCGCGAAATTCATGCCCCCGAAAGGGCGATCCCGGGCAAGGGTGCCGGGGAGCAGACAGGTAATCGGACGAGATGAGCGACAACGACAGCAAGAATACCGTGGGTCTTCGCGGCAGCGCCACGAAAGGCCAGGTGCGCCAGAGTTTCAGCCATGGCCGGTCAAAGGCCGTCGTGGTGGAAACCAAGCGCAAGCGTGTCGTCGTGCCCAAGCCCGGTGCCGCGCCATCGGGCGGCGGTGGACAGCGCAGCGGACAGGGTGGCGTCAAGGCACCCGAGGGCGTGACCGACGCCGAGATGGATCGCCGCCTCAAGGCGGTCCAGGCCGCTCGTGCCCGCGAGGCCGATGAGGCCCGCGCCCGCGAGGTGGAGGAGCGTCGCCGCGAGGAAGAGCGTCAGCGCCGCCGCGAGGAAGCGGAGGCCCGCGAACGCGAGGAGCGCGCCCGCCTGGAGGCTCTGCGTCGCAAGGAAGAAGAGGATGCCCGCGCCCGCGAGGAAGCGGCCACACCGGCCGCGCCTGCGGCGCCTGCGCCGATCGCACCTGCCGAGGAACCGGTTGCCGCCCGCGCGCCTTCGCCCAAGAAGGTGGACCGCGAGCGTGATGACCGCGAGCGGACCGACAGGGCCAAGGCCGCGCCGGGGGCCGATCGCCGCCGCACCGGCAAGCTGACCCTGAACCAGGCGCTCTCGGACGAGGGCGGTCGGCAGCGAAGCCTGGCGGCCATGAAGCGCAAGCAGGAGCGCGCCCGCCAGAAGGCCATGGGCAGCGGTTCCATCCGCGAGAAAGTCGTGCGCGAGGTGCAGCTTCCCGACACGATCGTCTTCCAGGAGCTCGCCAACCGCATGGCCGAACGCGTGGGCGACGTGGTCAAGGCGCTGATGAAGATGGGCGTCA
>JAFIEC010000070.1 GCA_020832725.1 Paracoccaceae bacterium
ATATCGCCTCGATCGTCGCGGGAGGAGAGATGTCGCTGGGCCTGCTGTTCGGCGTGGTCTTCGTGCTGACGGGGCTGGCATTCAAGGTCTCGGCGGTGCCCTTCCACATGTGGACCCCCGATGTCTATCAGGGCGCGCCCACTGCGGTGACGGCGTTCCTGGCCACCGCGCCCAAGGTGGCGGCGCTGGTGCTGACGGGGCGGGTGCTGCACGGGGCGTTCGGAGGGGTCACGGCGGACTGGCAGCAGATCGTGGCGCTTCTGGCGGTGTTGTCGATGTTCCTCGGCGCGATCGCGGCCATCGGCCAGAGCGACATCAAGCGGATGATGGCCTTTTCGTCCATCGGGCACATGGGCTTTGCCCTGATCGGACTGGCCGCGGGCACCATCCAGGGGCTGGAGGCGATGCTGCTCTATTCGGTCATCTATGTGACCATGAATATCGGCACCTTCGCCTTCATCATGTACATGGAGCGCGATGGCAGGCCGGTCGTCGAGATCGGCAGCCTTGCGATGCTGTCGCGCAGCCATCCCGCCCATGCGCTGGCCCTTCTGGTCCTGATGTTCAGCCTTGCGGGCATCCCGCCGCTGGTGGGATTCTTCGGCAAGTTCGCGGTGCTGCTGGCGGCGGTGGATGCGGGCATGGCCTGGCTTGCGGTGCTGGGGGTCGTGGCCTCGGTGATCGGGGCCTTCTACTATCTTCGGATCTGCTACCTGATGTATTTCGGCGAGCAGGGAGAGGCGCTGGATGCTTCGCTCCCGCTGGTGGCATCGGCGGCACTGGGTCTTTCGGCGGTGCTGATGGTGGTGGGAGTGGTCAACCTCTTCGGCATCGACAGCCTGGCCGCCGCCGCAGCGCAGACGGTCGCTCTCAGATGAGTGCAGCCTGGCCCGAGGGTGTCGAACGGCTCATCCTCGAGGAGGCGGGCAGCACCAACGACGAAGCCGCGCGCCTGCTTGCCGAGGGTGGGGGTGCCGCATGGGTGATGGCCCGCAGGCAGGTGGCGGGGCGGGGCCGACAGGGCCGCGCCTGGGCCGACCCGCCGGGTAACTTTGCCGCGACCCTGGCCATGCCGTCGTCGGAGGGCCCCGCCGGGCTGGCGCTGCGCTCCTTCGTGGCGGCCCTTGCCCTGCGCGAGGCGCTGCAGGCGGTGACGGGCCTTGCGGGAACCGGCCCGGATGCACGGCTGGCGCTGAAATGGCCCAACGACGTGCTGCTGGATGGCGGCAAGGTAGCGGGCATCCTGCTGGAGACACGCGGACGCCCGTACCCCGGCCTGCTGGTGGGGATCGGCGTGAACCTTGTCGCCGCCCCCCCGCCCGACGTTCTGGAAGAGGGGGCCCTGCCGCCCGTCAGCCTGGCCGCCGCAGCGGGGGTGCGCGTGACGCCCGAGGCCGTGCTCGATGCCCTTGCCCCGGCCTTTGCCCGGCGCGACCTTGTTCTCATCGAAAGGGGTTTCGGCCCCTTGCGCGCCGAATGGCTGGAGAATGCCGCCCATCTTGGCCGACCCATTCGGGCCCGCCTTCCCGGCATGGTGCTGGAGGGCCTTTTCGAGGGGCTGGACGAGGACGGCCAGCTTCTTCTGCGCATCGACGGGGCGCTGCGGCCCATTCCTGCGGCCGAGGTCCAGTTCGCATGAGGGGGGATCGTGTCCCCCGACATATCCGATTCCGGTGTCCAGCGGGCACGCCATCCGGCGCCCGGGACACCCCATAATGAAAGACGGGAACATGAGCGACGAAAGACTGATCTACCTTGCCCTTGGCGGGGCAGGCGAAATCGGGATGAACACCTATGTCTTCGGCTACGGCCGCCCCGGTGCCGAGAGGTTGATCGTCATCGACCTTGGCGTGACGTTTCCCGACATGGACACCACCCCCGGGGTGGACCTGATCATGGCCGACACCACCTGGCTGGAGGAACGGCGCGACAGGATCGACGGCATCTTCATCACCCACGCCCACGAGGACCACATCGGCGCATTGCCCCATATCTGGCCGCGGCTGCGCGCACCGGTCTATGCGCGTCGCTTCACCGCCGCCCTGGGCAAGCTGAAGCTGGAGGAGCACGGATTGCCTGTCTCGGCCCTGAACGTGGTCGACGCCGCCCCGTCCGAGGTGAGGGCGGGTCCGTTCCGGGTGCGGTTCGTGCCGATCTCGCATTCCATCCCCGAGAGCGCGGGCCTGCTGATCGACACGCCTGCGGGCCGGGTGCTGCATTCGGGCGATTTCAAGCTCGACCCGACCCCGGTTCTGGGCGAGGCCTTCGACCCGGAGACATGGCGCGAGATCGGGGCGGGCGGCATCCATGCCATGACCTGCGATTCCACCAATGTGTTCACCCCGCATCCCGGTCGTTCAGAGGCCTCGCTGCTGGAGCCGCTGACCGAGCTTTTCGCCGGTGCCCCGGGGCTTGTCGCGGCCACCACCTTTGCCTCCAATGTCGCGCGGCTGCGTACCCTGGCCGAGGCGGGCGCGCGGTCGGGGCGGTCCTGCGTGCTGCTGGGCCGTGCCATGCGGCGCATGGTGGCCGTTGCCCGCGAGACGGGCCTGCTCACCGACATGCCCCCCACCCTCGCGCCTGAAGAGGCACTGGACGTGCCACGGGAGAACCTGCTGCTTCTGACCACCGGCAGCCAGGGAGAGCGCCGCGCCGCAAGCGCGCAGCTTTCGCAGGGCAAGTATCTGGGTTTCGAGCTCAAGAAGGGCGACCTGTTCCTGTTCTCGTCAAAGACGATCCCCGGGAACGAGGTCTCGGTGACACGCCTGCTCAATGCCTTCAGCGAGAAGGGTGTCACGGTCGTCGATGACAGCTCGGGGCGCTATCATGTCTCGGGCCATGCCAACCGACCCGATCTCGAGGCCCTGCATCAGCTGGTGCGCCCGGGCATGCTTGTCCCCATCCACGGAGAGCACCGCCACCTGCGCGCCCATGCCGAACTGGCACAAGAGGCGGGCATCCCGGCTGTCATCGCGCCCAATGGTGCCATGATCGACCTCACCGGCCCGCGCCCGCGCGTGGTGGAGCAGGTCGAGACAATGCGGCGCTATGTCGACGGGCGCGAGTCGATCGGTGCGATGGATGGCATCGTGCGGGACCGTATCCGCATGGCGCTGAACGGGCTGGTGATCGTGACGCTCCTGTTCGACGATCCCGAGGGTGCGCCCGATGTCTGGGTCGTGACGCGCGGGCTGGCCGAAACGGACCGTGGCGGCGCAGGCCTGGCTGATCGTCTGGAAGAGGAAATCGGCACTGCAATCTCGCGCGCGGGCCGCGGAGAGCGCACCGACGACGCGCGGCTTCAGGCGCTGGTGTTGCGCCGGGCACGCGAGATTGCCCAGGCCCATATCGGCAAGCGGCCCGAGGTCGAGGTTCTGATCAGCCGACTTGACTAGGTCGGGCCGGTTCCGGACGACCCGCCCGTCTCAGGAGACGCTTTGCGGGTCGGGGAAGGCACGGGTCAGGAAGGCGGGGACATGGTCCCCCATTCCCACCACCCTGTCGTCGCGGCCCTGGCCCCTGCGGCCGCTTTCGCGGTCGGAGGTGTCCTTTCCGGCCCGGTCCCGCTCCGGCCTGCTGCCTTCGGACCGTCTGGCTTCGGGGCGCGCGCGCTCTGGCCGGCTGTCTTGTCTCGGCGCGGTCTGTGTCGGGACGGGGGCGTCGACGGGCGGCTCGGGCCGTGTCGCGACCGGAGTGGCCGCGACCGCAGGGGACTCGGGTGCCGGGGCGGCCTCGGGCGCGATGCCGGGTTCCGTCACTGCATCCTGACTTGGCCGGGGGTCGCCCTTGCTGCGCGCGCTGCTCGAACGGCTGCGGCTGCGCGATGTGGTCCGGCCTGCGGGCCGCTCCTCGGCGGCGGGCGCGCTGCGGCTTGCCGGACGCTCTTCCTGGATTGCGGGAGTGCCCGAGAGAGGGATCTCGCGCTCGATCAGCTTCTGGATGGCGGTGAGGTACTTGTCGTCCGAAGGGGTTGCCAGAGAGAAGGCGACACCTGATTTTCCGGCCCGCCCGGTGCGCCCGATGCGATGGATGTAATCTTCGGGATGGCTGGGCAGGTCGTAGTTGAACACATGGCTGACGTCGGGGATATCAAGCCCGCGTGCCGCGACGTCCGAGGCCACCAGAAGCCGCAGCCGGCCGTCCCGGAACGATGTCAGCGTGGCGGTGCGGACCGACTGGTCCAGGTCGCCGTGGATGGGTGCGGCGTCCAGCCCATGCTTGCGCAGGGATTTCGCGACGACGTCCACCTCGGTCTTGCGGTTGCAGAAGATGATCGCGTTGCGCAGCCCCTCGCCCTCGGCCTTGATGATGGCCCGCAGGGTGGCGCGCTTCTCGGCGGCGGTGCGGTCCTTGCGCGACGGGGTGACCCGAACCAGCTTCTGGGTGATCGTCTCCGAAGCGGTCGCCTGCCGGGCCACCTCGATCCGGGCGGGGTTCGACAGGAAGGTATTGGTGATCCGCTCGATCTCGGAGGCCATGGTGGCCGAATAGAAGAAGGTCTGCCGGGTGAAGGGGGTCAACGAGAAGATCCGCTCGATATCGGGGATGAACCCCATGTCGAGCATGCGGTCGGCCTCGTCCACGACCATGATCTGCACGCCGGTCAGCAGCAGCTTCCCACGCTCGAAATGATCGAGCAGCCGCCCCGGCGTGGCGATCAGCACATCGACGCCGCGATCGATCAGCAGATCCTGCTCCTTGAACGAGACCCCCCCGATCAGCAGCGCCTTGGTCAGCTTGGTGTGGCGGGCGTAGATGTCGAAATTCTCGGCCACCTGGGCGGCGAGCTCGCGCGTCGGGGCCAGCACCAGGCTGCGGGGCATGCGCGCGCGGGCCCGGCCCTTCATCAGCAGCGTGATCAGCGGCAGGGTAAAGGACGCCGTCTTGCCGGTGCCGGTCTGGGCGATGCCCAGAACGTCACGTCCCTCCAGCGCATGGGGAATAGCCCCGGCCTGAATGGGAGTAGGGGTTTCGTAACCCGCTTCTGCCACTGCCTGCAGAACCCGGGGATCGAGATTGAGGTCGGAGAATTTGATCATGTGCGTCCATCGTGAACGGCATCGGGCCGTTGGTCTGAGGGACGCGGGTACGTTGCGCCCCGGCGGGTTGTTTCGCTGCAAGCGCGAAATATGGGCGGGACATACGCGAATGTGGGGCGTCGGTCAATGTTTGCCGCCAAATCGCCGGCTTGCCGCACGGGTGGCGCGGCGTCATCCAACTAACGAGGGGGCGGAAATGTCAAAAGCGCTTGTGATGACCATTTTTTTTGGGAAAAGTGTTCTTATTGATCAAAGACGCGCGAACTCCGCTTTCCGAGTCGTTTGCAGTGTCGTGCGAGGGGGACGCCATGAAGGATCTCGATCACTTTTCGCCTGAGACATCGAAGAATGGGTCGTCCGGCGCATCTGCCGAACGCAAGGCCTTCATCCTCGAATGGATCGCGCGTAATCAGCGCACGCTGGGCGCGGGCATGGGCAGCGCGCTGCTGCTGGCGCCGCTTGGCCTGATCGCGCAGGTCGCGACGCCTGCGGGCTTTGTGCCTGTCTCGGGTCTCGAGGGGGTCACCTCGGTGGCGGTGAACCCGCAGGGGATCGCGCAGCTGACGCTTGCCAACGGGCAGACCGTCGCGGTTGCCGCGCAATCGGTGCAGGTTGTCGGCGGGCAGGTCTTCATCACGCAGGCAGCCGCCACCGCAGTCGCGCAGGCCGCC
>JAFIEC010000435.1 GCA_020832725.1 Paracoccaceae bacterium
TCTGGATCTCGTCCGAGATGTTCTGGGGCACCGCCTCGTAATGGTCGAACTGCATCGTGAACTGAGCCCGGCCCGAGGACATGGAGCGCAGCGTGTTGATGTAGCCGAACATGTTGGCCAGCGGCACGAAGGCGGTGATCACGTTGGCATTGCCACGTGTATCCTGTCCCTGAACCATGCCGCGGCGGCTGGTGAGATCGCCGATGATGCCACCGGTATATTCCTCGGGGGTCACCACTTCGACCTTCATGATCGGCTCGAGCAGCTTGGCTCCGGCTTTCTTGAGTCCGTCGCGCATGGCTGCACGTGCAGCGATTTCGAACGCCAGCACACTGGAGTCGACATCGTGGTAGGCACCATCCACCAGGGCCACCTTGAAATCGATCACCGGAAAACCCGCAAGCGGACCCGAATCCATGACCGACTGGATGCCCTTCTCGACACCGGGAACATATTCCTTGGGCACCGTCCCGCCGACGATCTTGGACTCGAAGCTGTAGCCCTCTCCCGGCTCGGTCGGCGTGATCTCCAGCTTGATGCGCGCGAACTGACCCGAACCACCGGTCTGCTTCTTGTGAGTGTAGTCGATCTCCGTCTTGTGAGAGATCGTCTCGCGATAGGCCACCTGCGGCGCGCCGATGTTCGCCTCGACCTTGAACTCCCGCTTCATGCGGTCGACGAGGATATCGAGGTGAAGCTCGCCCATGCCCTTCATGATGGTCTGACCCGACTCGATGTCGGTCTCGACGCGGAAGGACGGGTCCTCGGCAGCGAGGCGCGCCAGCGCCTGAGCCATCTTTTCCTGGTCCGCCTTGGTCTTGGGTTCGATGGCGATCTCGATCACCGGATCGGGGAAGGTCATGGTCTCGAGCACGACCGGCTTGGACGCGTCGCACAACGTGTCGCCCGTCGTCGTCTCCTTGAGGCCCGCCAGCGCGATGATATCGCCCGAAAAGGCCTCGTCGATCTCCTCGCGGTTGTTCGAGTGCATCATCATCATGCGCCCGACGCGTTCCCGCCGACCCTTTGTCGAGTTGATCATCTGGTCGCCCTTCTTGAGGACGCCCGAATAGATGCGGGTGAAGGTGAGCGAGCCCACGAAGGGATCGTTCATGATCTTGAAGGCCAGACCGGCAAACGGCTGCGCATCATCAGCAGAACGTTCGATGTTGCGGGTTTCCGTCTCGTCACCCGGCGCGAAGCCCATGTAGGGGGGCACATCGAGGGGGCCGGGGAGGAAATCGATCACGGCGTTCAGAAGCGGCTGCACACCCTTGTTCTTGAATGCCGACCCCGCAAGCACAGGAACGAACGTCAACGACAGCGTGCCCTTGCGGATGAGGCGGCGCAGCGTCTCGACATCGGGCTCCTTGCCCTCGAGATAGGCCTCCATGACCTCGTCGTCCTGCTCCACGGCAAGCTCGATCATCTTGGAGCGCCATTCGTCGACGATCTCTTCCATCTCTTCGCGGACGGGCTGGCGGGTCCAGGACGCGCCGAGGTCCTCGCCGCGCCAGGTCCATTCCTCCTGGGTGATCAGGTCGATGATCCCCTCGAGCTTGTCCTCGGCGCCGATGGGGAGCGCGACCGGCATCGGGGTGGCGCCCGTGCGGTCCTTGATCATGCGCACGCAGTTGAAGAAATCCGCGCCGATCTTGTCCATCTTGTTGACGAAGACGATCCGCGGCACCTTGTAGCGGTCCGCCTGACGCCACACGGTCTCGGTCTGCGGCTCCACGCCCGCGTTGGCGTCAAGCAGGCAGATCGCCCCGTCGAGCACGGCAAGGCTGCGCTCCACCTCGATGGTGAAGTCCACGTGCCCGGGCGTGTCGATGATGTTGAAGCGGAATTTTTCCGTCAGAGGCGTGGTGCCATCTTCGGTCCGCTCCCAGAAGGTGGTGGTCGCCGCCGACGTGATGGTGATCCCCCGCTCCTGCTCCTGCTCCATCCAATCCATCGTCGCGGCGCCGTCATGCACCTCGCCGATCTTGTGGGACTTGCCGGTGTAATACAGGATCCGCTCGGTCGTCGTTGTCTTGCCCGCATCGATATGAGCCATGATACCGAAGTTCCGGTAGCGGGTCAGGGGATAGTCGCGTGCCATTGGTCAGGTCCTCAGGCTTGGGTTACCAGCGGTAATGGCTGAACGCCTTGTTGGCGTCAGCCATCTTGTGGGTGTCTTCGCGCTTCTTCACGGCGGAGCCCCGGGAATTCATCGCGTCCACCAGCTCTCCGGCCAGACGCTCTTCCATGGTGTTCTCGTTGCGCTTGCGCGCGGCGGCGATCAGCCAGCGGATGGCCAGCGCCTCTCGACGCTCGATCCGGACCTCGACGGGCACCTGGTAGGTCGCGCCGCCAACGCGGCGGGAGCGCACTTCCACCGAGGGCTTCACGTTCTCGAGCGCCTCGTGGAACACCTCGACCGGAGCGCGCTTGGTGCGCTGCTCGACACGGTCGAACGCATTGTAGACGATGCTCTCTGCAACCGATTTCTTGCCGTCGATCATGAGGTTGTTCATGAACTTGGTAAGGACACGGTCTCCGAACTTGGCGTCGGGCAGGACCTCGCGCTTTTCCGCGCTGTGACGACGTGACATCCGGTCTCTCCTTATTTCGGACGCTTGGCGCCGTATTTCGATCGGCGCTGGCGGCGGTCCTTGACACCCTGGGTGTCGAGCACGCCGCGCAGGATGTGATAACGCACACCGGGAAGGTCCTTGACGCGGCCGCCACGGATCAGCACCACGGAGTGTTCCTGCAGGTTGTGCTTCTCGCCGGGAATGTAGCTGATCACCTCATACCCGTTGGTGAGGCGAACCTTGGCCACTTTCCGCATCGCCGAGTTCGGCTTTTTCGGCGTCGTGGTATAGACGCGCGTACATACGCCGCGCTTTTGCGGGCACTGCTCCAGATGGAGCGATTTCGAGCGTTTCACTTTGGGCTGCCGCGGCTTGCGGATCAGCTGCTGGATCGTTGGCATTCCGGTTCCCCGTGTCTCAACCCGTTCATGTGCCCGGCGCTGGACTGCGCACAAAACACCATCACCGCATGCACCCTCCGTCCTCGGAGGATGCCGCGGTGTCATTCCAGAGGATCGTGGCCCTCAGGCCAGGATCATGACCACCTGTTTCTGGCTGTGCGGCGCTAAGGGGTGACCCGTCACCGCAAGTGACGCGCGTATATGGGGAGTCGGGGGGGTTGTCAACAGCTGCCCGCTGCCCGCCTGCCCTGCCGTCTTATGCAAAGGGCCCCGGTTATTACACCGGGGCCCCCATGCGCTGCAAAATGTGTCGAGGGGCGGCTCAGTACTCGCCCGACCCCTCAGGCGTGTCCACAGGCCCGTGATCAGGCTCGCCGAGGTCGATCACCTCGGGCGCGGCCAGGGCTGCCGCAGCCTCAGCCTCGGCGCGGCGCTGCTCGATGATGCGGGCGTCCCGCTCCACGGCGATGCGGCGGATCTGCTGGGTCGCGCCCCCCGTGCCCGCCGGGATCAGACGGCCCACGATGACGTTTTCCTTCAGCCCGACAAGCTTGTCGCGCTTGCCCTGAACCGCAGCCTCGGTCAGCACCCGGGTCGTTTCCTGGAACGACGCCGCCGAAATGAAGGACCGTGTCGACAGGCTGGCCTTGGTGATGCCAAGCAGGATGGTCTGGGCCTGTGCGGGACGACGCCCCTCGGCTTCTGCCTTGGCGTTGACCTGGTCAAGCTCCATCTTGTCGACGTGCTCGCCCTTCAGAAGGGTCGTCTCGCCGGACTCGGTGACTTCCCACTTCTGCAGCATCTGGCGAACGATCACCTCGATATGCTTGTCGTTGATCTTCACGCCCTGCAGGCGATAGACGTCCTGCACCTCGTCGACCAGGTAATCCGCAAGCGCCTCGACCCCGAGGATCTGGAGGATGTCGTGGGGCGCGGGGTTCCCGTCCATCAGGAAGTCACCCTTCTGGACAAAGTCACCCTCGGCCACGGGAATATGCTTGCCCTTGGGCAGCATGTATTCCACCGGCTCCATGGTGTCATCCGCAGGTTCGATCGTGATGCGGCGCTTGTTCTTGTAGTCCTTGCCGAACCGGACATAGCCATCAATCTCGTCAATGATGGCATGGGCCTTGGGACGACGCGCCTCGAACAGTTCCGCCACGCGCGGAAGACCCCCGGTGATGTCCTTGGTCTTGGCGCCTTCCCGCGGGATCCGCGCGACCACGTCCCCGGCCCGGATCGTCTGCCCGTCCTCGACCGAGAGGATGGCATCCACAGACATCGTATAGGTTGCCGGATTGCCGTTTTCCAGGCGCACCGGCTCTCCGGTCTCCGGATCGACGATGATGATCTCGGGCTTGAGCTGATTGCCCTTGGGCGCGGAACGCCAGTCCGAGACGATCTTCTGACTGATGCCGGTCGCCTCATCGGTCTCTTCGCGCACCGAAATGCCCGAATAGAGATCGACGAACTTCACGACACCACCCAGCTCGGCGATGATGGGCAGGGTGTAGGGATCCCATTCAAAGAGCTTGGTGCCTCGCTTCACCTCTGCACCCTCGGGCACGAGGACGCGCGCGCCATAGATCAGCTTGTGGCTTGCGCGCTCCGCTCCGGCGGGATCGAGAATCGCGATCTGCATGTTGCGGCCCATGACGATCTGCTCGCCCTCGGCGCTGCGCAGGATCGTCGGGTTGCGGAACGCGACGGTGCCGTCGTGGCTCGCCTCGAGGAACGATTGCTGGCCACCCTGGGCAATGCCGCCGATGTGGAACGTCCGCATGGTCAGCTGCGTGCCGGGCTCGCCGATGGACTGGGCCGCGATGATGCCCACGGCCTCGCCGATGTTCACCAGCGTACCGCGCGACAGGTCGCGCCCGTAGCACATGGCGCAGACACCTTCCTCGGCCTCGCAGACCAGTGGCGAACGCGCCCGCATGGTCAGCACCCCTGCGGCATCCAGCGAGTCGGCCGCCCGTTCGTCGATCAACTCGCCTGCCGACACCAGGATCTCGCCCGTTTCAGGCGACAGGACGTCTTCGGCCGCGACACGGCCCAGCGCACGCTCGGACAGCGAGGCAACCACCTCGCCGTCATTGACGGCGGGCTTGAGCGTGATCGCCCGGTCGGTACCGCAATCGTGCATCCTGACGATGCAATCCTGCGCCACGTCCACCAGCCTCCGCGTGAGATAGCCGGAGTTGGCCGTCTTCAGCGCGGTATCTGCCAGACCCTTGCGGGCGCCGTGGGTGGAGTTGAAATACTCCAGCACGGTCAGGCCTTCCTTGAAGTTCGAGATGATCGGCGTCTCGATGATCTCGCCCGAGGGCTTGGCCATCAGCCCGCGCATCCCGCCCAGCTGCTTCATCTGGGCCGGGCTGCCCCGGGCGCCGGAATGGCTCATCATGTAGATCGAGTTGGGCTCGAGCTCACGTCCATCCTCGTCACGACGCACCGCAGAGATCTCGGCCATCATTGCGGCGGCCACCTCGTCGGAGCACTTGGACCACGCATCGACCACCTTGTTGTACTTCTCGCCCTGGGTGATCAGGCCATCCATGTACTGCTGCTCGAATTCCTTCACCTGATCGCGGGTACCGCCCACGATGCTCCACTTGGTGTCGGGGATGAGCATGTCGTCCTTGCCGAAGGAGATGCCCGCGCGGAACGCCTCACGAAAGCCCATGGTCATGATCTGATCACAGAAGATGACCGATTCCTTCTGCCCGCAATAGCGGTAGACAGTATCGATCACCTCACCCACCTCCTTCTTGCGCAGAAGGCGGTTGACGATGTCGAAAGGTGCCTTTGCATTCAGCGGAAGCAGCGCCCCCAGCCGTACGCGGCCCGGCGTCGTCTCGAAGCGGCGATCGACGATGTTGCCTTCCTCGTCGACCTGGGGCAGGCGACACTGGATGCGCGCATGCAGATGCACCACACCTTCGGTCAGCGCATGCTCCACCTCGTCGACGCTGGCAAAGACCATGCCCTCGCCCTGCACACCCTCGCGCATCAGCGTGCTGTAGTAGAGGCCCAGAATCATGTCCTGCGACGGCACCACGATGGGTTTGCCGTTGGCCGGGCTGAGCACGTTGTTCGTGCTCATCATCAGGACGCGGGCCTCAAGCTGTGCCTCGAGGCTCAGCGGCACGTGCACGGCCATCTGGTCACCGTCGAAATCGGCGTTGAAGGCGGCACAGACCAGCGGGTGAAGCTGGATCGCCTTGCCTTCGATCAGCACCGGCTCGAAGGCCTGGATGCCAAGACGGTGCAGCGTGGGCGCGCGGTTGAGCAGCACGGGGTGTTCGCGGATCACCTCGTCAAGGATATCC
>JAFIEC010000181.1 GCA_020832725.1 Paracoccaceae bacterium
GCCTCGATCTTCGCCTGGACCGGCGGCCTCAAGCACCGGGCCAAGCTGGACGACAACGCCGATCTGGCCCGTTTCGCCGAAACGCTGGAGCGGGTGGTCGTGGATACCGTCGAGTCGGGCTTCATGACAAAGGACCTCGCCATCCTGGTCGGGCCGGAACAGAGCTGGCTCTCGACCACGGGGTTCCTCGACAAGGTGGACGAGAACCTGAGCAAGGCCCTGGGCTGAGCGCGGGCCCATCGACAGACGACAAGGGCCGCCCCCGGGGGCGGCCCTTTTGTTTTGGCAAAAAGCGCTGCAACGGCGACGACGCCTTCGGAGCATCGCCTCAGAGGCGCTCTTCCAGAGTGGCATAGGCGGCGGTGAAGCCGCGCAGAGATATGTCGAGGTTCACGGGCTGACGCGGCATCTGGAAGGCGAACAGCGTCACCCGCGCCCGCGTTCCCGCGCGCAAGGCATCGAGTTCCTCTTCGAGAAAGGCGACCCGCGAGATGCAGCCGATATCCTCGCATACGTTGAAGGGATAAAGCCGCGCCTCACGCGACTCGATCTGAAGCTCCAGCGAGGCGGTCAGCAGCGTTCCCAGCGGCGTCACAACCTCGGCCCCAGCCACCAGCGGCGGCTGGGCATCCTCTCCCAGCGGGAAGACGATCACCTCGGCGGTGGGAACACCCTCGCTGTCGCGCAGCATCTGGTACATGTGGCACGGTTCCGCCTCGCCCTCGGGCATGGTGACGCAGCGCACGGTCCAGTCACCATGGGCCTCGAGTTCGAACAATTCCCCGGGCTGTCGCTCACGTGGCTGTCCGGTCGAGAAATCGCCCAGGATGGGAATGCCCGATCCGCTGCCACCCGAGCCCTGCGCCAGGGCGGGACCGGCAAGGCCGATGGACAGAAGGGAGGCGATGAGAAGGCGTCGCATGTCTCGGCAATCTCCTGACTTGATCCGCCCTGCGTCTAGCATGCGGTGCAGGCGGTGTCAGGTCACAAGTGCATGGGGATGGCAAGGATGCCAGGATGCGCGCGGGGCCGCGAAATACAGAAGGGCCCCGTGGGGGGCCCCCTGCTCCGCTGATGCGGTTTCCCTGTCGGACTGGCCGAGTGTAGAAAACGCTAGCCAAAGCTCACGCCCGCGTCAACAAATTGTCGCAGGGGTCAGGGAATCGTTGTGTGCGCGAAAAATGCCGCGCCCGAAGGCGCGGCCCGTTCGACAGGGAGGACAAATGCCCGGAACAGACGAAGGAAAACCGGGCACGCCCTCCCTTTTTCCATGAAGTGGTTAACGACCAGTATAGGCAGCGTACGAGGGACATGATGGACGAGGACGGCTTCATTATGGGCGGCGGCGGGCCGGGATATCACAGCCCGCAGCACTTGCTGTACCGTTTCGCCAACCGCCACGGCCTTGTGGCCGGGGCAACCGGCACCGGCAAGACCGTGACGATGCAGGTGCTGGCCGAGGGGCTGAGCGCGGCGGGCGTCTCGGTCTTCATGGCTGACGTCAAGGGGGACGTGGCCGGTGTCGCAATGCCCGGAGACCCGGGGGGCCGTCTGCACGAGGCCTTCATGAAGCGGGCCGAGACCATCGGCATTCCGGATTTCACCTATGGCGCCTTTCCCACGGTCTTCTGGGATATCTGGGGCCGGCAGGGCCACCCGATCCGCGCCACGCCCATGGAGATGGGGCCTTTGCTGCTGGCCCGCCTGCTGGAGCTGAACGAGGCCCAGGAGGGCGTTCTGAACGTCGCCTTCCGGGCCGCCGACGAGGAAGGATTGCCGATCCTCGACATGAAGGACCTGCAGGCGCTGATGATCTGGACCGCCGAGAACGCCCGGGCACTGTCCTCGCGCTATGGCTATGTCGCGCCCTCCACGGCGGCCATCATCCAGCGCCGCCTGCTTGTGCTGGAGGCCCAGGGGGGCGATCTGTTCTTCGGGGAACCGGCGCTGGATCTCTCCGACATGATCGCCGCCGATGCGCAGGGGCGCGGGCGGATCAACCTGCTGGTGGCCGACGGGCTGATCAACGCGCCACGCCTCTATGCCACCATGTTGCTGTGGTTGCTGTCAGAGCTGTTCGAGACCCTGCCCGAAGTCGGCAATCCCGACCGGCCCAAGCTCGTGTTCTTCTTCGACGAGGCGCATCTGCTGTTCAACGGTGCCCCCCGCGCGCTGGTCGAGAAGGTGGAGCAGGTGGCCCGGCTGATCCGCTCCAAGGGGGTCGGGGTGTGGTTCGTGACCCAGAGCCCGGGCGACCTGCCGGCGACGGTGCTGGGCCAGCTGGGCAACCGCATCCAGCACGCCCTGCGCGCCTTCACCGCCACCGACCAGCGCCATCTCAAGCTTGCCGCCGAAAGCTATCGGCCCAACCCCGCCTTCGATACCGCCGAGGCCATCCGCGACGTGGGCACAGGTGAGGCCGTGGTCTCGCTGATGGAGGGGCGCGGCAGCCCCGCCATGGTGGAGCGGGTGCTGATCCGCCCGCCGCAAAGCCGCCTCGGGCCGATCACCGACGGCGAGCGCGCGACGCTGATGGCGGCCTCGCCCCTCGCCGGGCGATATGACACCGCCATCGACCGTGATTCCGCCCACGAGATGCTGGCACGCCGCGCCGAAGCCGCCGCAAGGGAGGCAGCGCAGGAGGGAGGGGCCGCCGCCAACACAGGTGGCGGCACGGATGAACGAGAGTTCAATTCCGCACGTCGCTACAGCCCTGGCGGGGTGCGGCCCGCGCGCAGCTTCAAGACCCCCGCGCGGCGGGGTGATAGCGTGGCCGATGCCTTTGCGAAATCCTTTGCCCGCCAGCTTGGAACCCGTTCGGGCGCGGCTGTCGCGCGCGGGGTCCTTGGCGGCCTCTTCCGGGGGCGCTGAGCGGGCCCGGGACCTAGGCCTGGTCCTCGGCGGCACCGGGGACAAGCGCGCGCAGCCGGATCAGAGAGAGGCGGTTCGCCTGTTTCTCGGCCACTTCCACGCGAAAGCCAAACAGGTTGAACACCTGCCCCTCGTTGGGGATCATCTGCGCTTCGTGGATGACAAGGCCCGCAATGGTGTTGGCCTCCTCGTCGGGAAGCGAAAGGTCAAGCGCGCGGTTGATGTCGCGGATCGTCGTCGCCCCGTCGACAAGATAGCTGCCATCGGCCTCGGCCTCGAAAACGGGCGGTGCCTGGGTATCGCGTTCGTCCGAGATGTCGCCCACGATCTCCTCGATGATGTCCTCCAGCGTCACCAGCCCCTGCAGCGCGCCATATTCATCGACCACAAGGGCGAAATGCGACCTGCGCCGCAAAAATTCGCGCAGCTGGTCGTCAAGGCTGGTGGTTTCGGGGATGAAATAGGGCGGCGTGGCCACATCCATGACCCGGAACTCGGCCATCCGGGCCGCTTCCAGCCGGGGGGTCGTGTCCGAGCCGCGCACCATTCGATAGACCGCGTGCAGGATCTCGCGGGCATGCACGACCCCCACGATGTTCTCGGGGTTCTCGCGAAACACCGGCAGGCGGGTGTGGGAGGAGGCGAGGCACTGCTCGAGGATCGCATCGGGCGCGGCCTCGGCGTCGATCATCTCGATCGAGGAGCGATGGAGCATCACCTCGTCGACGGTGCGGTTCTTGAGGTCGAGGGCGGCGATGATCCGGTCGCGGTCGTCCTTTTCGAGCGCCCCCTCCTGATGCCCCAGAGACAACGTGCCGACGATCTCCTCGTGGACCGACAGCACCCGGTCGTTGGGGTCGGCCCGCACGCCGAACAGCCGCAACAGACCGTTCACGATCACACGTACCGCACCGACCACGGGCGAGAACACCATGATTGCAAGGCGGATCACCGGCGCCACCCGCCCCGCCGTCGCCTCGGGGTTGGAGATGGCGTAGGTCTTCGGCAGCACCTCGGCAAAGACCAGCACCAGCAGCGTCATCACCAGCGTGGCCAGCGCCACACCCGATTCGCCGAAGAGACGCGTGAACAGCGCCGTCGCAAGCGAGGCGGCGAAGATGTTGACAAGGTTGTTGCCCAGCAGGACCGCCCCGATCAGCCGCTCGCTGTCCTCGGTGATGTCGAGCGCGGTGCGGGCACCCTTCTCTCCACGATCGGCCTTGGCGTGCAGCTTGCCCCGGCTGGCGGCCGTGAGCGCGGTCTCCGAACCGGAGAAGAAGGCTGACAGGAACAGCAGAACGAGGATGCCCGCCGCCGTCACCCAAAGGGCGGTGTCAGACAGCCATGATGCGGTTTCCATACAATCGCCCTGGGCGGCTCTGCCCGAAACGGCAGGGCCTTGACGTTTGCGGCCCCATGCCCTGCCTGTCAAGCATTGCGACCTGTCGGGGCTGGCACCGTATCGAACCGCGCCCTATGTTTGGGCAGAACCCATGGCATGCGGAGGACAGGATGCGACAGGCAGGCAGGCGCTGGATGGCCACGCTGGCAATGGCAACGGCGTCCGCCGCATTGGCCACGGCCTCAGGCGCCGAGGCACCGGGGCGTGCCGATGTCACGGCGGGTCTGTATTCCATCGCGCCACAGGCCTGGGAAATCCGGCTCTATGATGGCGGGGTGCTGTCGGCGCAGGACCGGGAGCTGTTGCAGCAGGTGGCCGCCACCCAAGCCTGGCACGCGGCCCTGGCTTTTGCGCCGGATGCCGGCCTGATGGCCGAGCCGTCAACCCTTGCGGCGAACCACCACACCCCCGAGGCCGCCCGCGCCGCCGCCGTCGCCGCCTGCGAGGGCAAGCGCCAGGGTGGTGCGCCCTGTCGCGTGGTGATGGAGGTGGCCCCGCGAGGCTATCAGCCCGGCGGCGTAAGCCTCAACCGCACTGCGACCGAAGCGTTTCGGGGCGAATACGCGCGTGCCGGGGCGTCGCGGGCCTTTGCCATCTCGCCCGCAACGGGCGAATGGGGTCTTGCGGTGGGCGCGGCCTCGCTCGATGCGGCCCGGTCCGCCGCGATTGCGGCCTGCGCCGCGCGCGAAGCAGCCCCTGACGATTGCACCGTGATCTCGGAGGATTGAGGCACCAGCCCTGCGCCGCCCCGCTCGCTTCAGATCCGGCGCAGCGCCAGCACGGCGTTCAGCCCGCCAAAGGCAAAGGCGTTGGACATTGCCACCTCGACCCGCGCCTCGCGCGCCTCGTTGGGCACGATATCGAGCGCGCATTCCGGGTCCGGCTCCTGATAGCCGATGGTGGGCGCGATGACGCCATCACGCAGCGCCATGATGCAGGCCAGCAGCTCGATCGCACCTGTCCCGCCGATGACATGACCATGCATGGACTTGGTCGAGGAGATCATCAGCCGGTCGGCATGGGTGCCGAACACATCGGCCACGGCGGCACATTCGGTCTTGTCGTTGGCCGTGGTTCCCGTGCCGTGGGCGTTGATGTAGCCCACACGATCGGGTGCAAGCCCGGCATCGGCCAGCGCACCGCGCATGGCCCGGGCCGCCCCCTGCCTTGACGGCATGACGATATCCTCTGCATCCGATGTCATGGCAAAGCCCACCACCTCGGCCAGGATCTCGGCACCGCGCCGGCGGGCGTGTTCATATTCCTCGAAGACGAAGACCGCCGCCCCCTCGCCCTGAACCATGCCGTTGCGGTTGGCGCTGAATGGGCGGCAGGCATCGCGCGACATCACCCGCAGCCCCTCCCACGCCTTGATACCTCCAAAGCACAGCATGGATTCAGAGCCGCCCGTCAGCATGACCCGCGCCGAGCCCGCCCGGATCAGCTGAAACGCCAGCCCCATCGCGTGGTTGGAAGAGGCGCAGGCCGTGGCGACGGTAAAGCTGGGCCCCTGCAGGTTGTAGGTCATGGAGAGATGCGAGGCAGCCGCGTTGTTCATCAGCTTGGGCACGACAAAGGGATGGACGCGGTTCTTTCCCTCTTCGTAGACGGTGCGGTAATTTTCGTCCTGGGTCAGCAGGCCGCCCCCGGCGGTGCCCATCACCACGCCCGCCTGCTGGCTCTCGCTACCGTCAAGGAACGCCAGCCCCGACTGGGCAAGCGCCTCCCGGCCGGCCAGGATCGCGAATTGCGTGAAGCGGTCGTAGAGCGCGATTTCCTGGCGGTTGAAATGGCATTCCGGGTCGTAGCCGCGAACCTGCCCGCCGATTCGGATCGACAGGCGCTCCACATCGCGAAACTCGAGCGGGCCGATGCCGCAGCGCCCCTCGCGGAAACCGGCCAGCGTCTGGGCCACATCGGAGCCCAGAGCGTTGATCGTGCCCTGCCCTGTAATGACGACGCGATGCACGCCTCAGCCCTTCTTCGCCACCAGATCCTCGACGGCGGCGATGATGGCGGCGACGCTGGAGATGTCGAACTCCGTCGCGCCAGGATCGTTGGCGTTGAAAGGGACCTGGATGTCGAAGGTTTCCTCGATGGCGAATATCGCCTCCACCAGCCCAAGCGAATCGATGCCGAGGGTTTCCAGGGTGGAGTCGGGCGTCACGTCCGCAGGATCGAGGACCGCCTGCTCGGCGATGATGCGGATCACCTCGCTTGCCACGTCCTGCGCCATGATCTCCCTCGTCATCCAGCCCGCACTGCGGGACGGTTTCCCTTAGTCGCTTTGTCGGGGCTTGGGAACCCGTTTCTCCAGATCGGCGACCTGGCGGGCCAGCCTTGGCAGGCGCCGCAGTGCCTTGTAGGCCTCGATGTTCGCGTCCATCCGCATGGCGGGATAGCCCATCACTGCGCGGCCTGCGGGCACGTTGGCGAGGATCTTGGTTGCTCCGCCCGCCACGACATCCGCCCCCACGTCCACATGATCGCCCACGCCCACCATCCCGGCAAGCACCGTACGATCCCCGATGGTGGAGGAACCGGCGATCGCCACATGCGCACACAACAGCACGTCACGGCCCACCCGGACATTATGGCCGATCTGCACATGGTTATCGAGCTTGGTGCCCGACCCGATCGAGGTATCGGCCACGGTCCCCCGGTCTATGGCCGAGAGCGCGCCGATCTCGACATCGTCCCCGATCTCGACCCCGCCCAGCGAGTGGATGCGTGCATAGGCCTGCTGGCGCGCTCCGTCTCCGGCCGAAAAGCTGCGCCGCACCGCCTCGATCGCACCGGGCTCGGGTGTGACAAAGGAAAAGCCGTCGGCCCCGATCACCGCGTTGGGGTGGATGATCGCACGCGCCCCGATGCGCACGCCGCGTCCGATGCGCACGCCCGGATGCACCAGCGCGCCGACACCCAGAACCGCCCCCGCACCGATACTGACGTGGGAATGAATGCGCGCACCCGCACCGATTTCAGCCCCGGCCCCGATCACTGTGAAGGGGCCTACCGCGACATCCGGCCCCAGAAGCGCCGACGGGTCCACCCGGGCCAGAGGATCCACGCCGGGGGCAAGCTCGCAGGGGGGCGCGAACATCGCGGTCAGCCCGGCCATGGCATGGCGGGGGCGGGGCGAGAACACCGCCCCCTCCAGCCCCAGCGCCTGCCAGTCCGCCCCCTGCCAGAGCAGCGCTGCCCGCGCCCGCCCGCGCGACAGAGCCTCGGTGTATTTCGGATCCCCTGCAAGCGCGAGATGCTCGGGCCCGGCGGCCGAAGGCTCTCGTGCGCCGATGATGCGCAGGCTGGAATCGCCTGCCACCTCAGCGCCAAGCGCCTGTGCGATTTCGGCAAGCGTCACGCCCGCACTCATCCCTGCCCCCGGTTCAGCGCGCGCGATGGGGCCGCGCGCGCCCCCGGTTTAGCTGTCGGGGCCGGGTCTCGCCAGACCGGCCGCGCGCAGGGCCGCAAAGATGCGCCCGTCGCGCCCATAGATGTCGTCGCGGAAGTTCAGCCGTCCGTCAGGCGTGACGAACGCTGTCTGGTAGGTGAGATGGATCGGCACCTTCGTCTCGAGGTCGATCCGCACCTCGCGCGGCGCCTGTGCGAGGGCCCGGGCGAACATGCCCTGGGGATCCGTGGTCTGGGGTCCCAGCAGGACATGGGCCAGCTCATAGGGCTTCTCCACGCGGATGCAGCCAGAGGAATAGGCCCGCGTGTCGAGGGAGAAGTGGTTCCGCTGAGGCGTGTCATGAAGATAGACGGCGAAGCGGTTGGGAAACATGAACTTCACCGTTCCCAGTGCATTGTGCCGCCCCGGAGACTGGACCATGTCATATGGGAAGTGCCGCAACGAATAGCGGCTCAGATCCAGCTCGGCGGGGTGAACCACCTGCCCGCGCGCGTCGCGCATGGTGATCCGCTCGGCCGCGAGTGCGTTGGGGTTGCGCATCATCTTGGGGATGTAGTCCCGCACCGCGATCGAGCGGGGAATGTTCCAGCGCGGGTTCACCTCCATGAAGGACATCATGTCCGAGAACTCGGGCGAGCGCCGGTCGGCCGCGGTGCGTCCGATCACCACACGTGTCTCCAGCGTGGGTTTGCCATCGTCCATCACCCAGGCCATGAACGCCGCCTGATTGACCCAGATATGCCGCTCGCCGAGGGGACGATTGAACCATCTCGTCCGCTCCAGACCCACGATCACCTGCTCCAGCCGGGTCTCCAGCGGCACGTTGATCGCGGCAATGGTGGCAGGGCCTGCCACGCCGTCATCGCTCAGACCGTGGGTCGCCTGAAATGCCTGCACGGCCATTTGCAAGGTGGTGTCATAATGGGCGACGGCACTGCGCGGCATGTAGCCCATGCGGGTCAGCCTGTCGCGCAGGGCGACCACGTCGGGCCCGCTGTCACCGGGGCGCAGGCTGCGCGCGCGCACGGGTGCGCCCCAGCCGCCGTTGGCCCGCGCCTCCTCCAGCTCAAGCCGCGCGCCCAGCAGCGCCACATAGGCCGGGCCGCGGGGGGGCAGCGCCGCCAGAACAGCAGCGGGGTCTTCGGTCTCCATCCGCTCCAGCAGGGCGGCAAGATCGACCTGCGGGCGGCGGGTGACCATGTCAGGGTCGATCGAGCTGGGGCGAATGGCCCCCCCATGCACATCGCTGGCATAATCGAGCATCATCCGCGCCGCCAGAACCTCGGCACGTCCCAGATCCCGCTCGGAGCGGATGCCGGAAAAGGCACCGCGCAGCACGTCCACGTCATAGCGGGCCACCGGCAGGGCATGAAGCTCAGCCCCCTCCAGCGCCTCGAGAAGGGCGGCACGACGCGCGCCCTGTTCCGGGCCTGTGAAGAAGGGTTCATAGCCCCGCTCGCGGTAGAATTCCGACAGCACCGGGTGATCTGCCGCCGCCTCGGCCACCGCCTGCCGCCACGCCGTCACCTGGGCCGTAGCCGCCAGTGCGAAGGCCAGCCAGACCGCTGCGGCAAGGACGAGCATCCCGATCGCGCGCTGCACGACCGCGCCAAAGTGGCGTGACGCGACGCGGGAAGACGGCGGCGATAGGTGATCAAATGTCATGTCTGTCCTCATTCGGTCCGGTTCTGTTCTGCCTTCGGAAGCAACGGATCACGACACTGCAGGCCAGCAACCCCGCGTATTCCAAGGCAATTGCGTTCATTATGGGCAGATTCCTGCCGATTCTGGAACGGTGATCATGATGACACGGAACAAGTGTTTGTGTCCCCTCACGGCTGTGTCATAAATGCGGCACCGCTGCGGAATGTAGCGGGCAAGAGCCACCTGGACGAAACAGTCAAAGCCAAGGAACGAGCTTTAACCAGAAACAGAGATCATCAGGCATGCGAGCAGGCAGCCCGGTTCACCGGAGAGACCGGCTGCTCGCCGACGCGAGAGACAGACGAGGACAATGACAGTACAGGCCGAGACGTTGCTCACCCGCCGGAACCTTCTGCGCGCTTTCACAGCCGCAGGTATCGTGGCTGCCGCCCCCGTTTACGCCAACGCGCCGGGCTTCCTGCGCGGATCAGGCGATGTCCGCAGATTGCGGATGCATTCGGGCCGAACCGGAGAGATGGTGGACACCATCTACTGGATCGACGGCACCTACATTCCCGACGCCCTGCGCGAGATCAATTTCTTCATGCGCGACTGGCGCAACAGCCAGAGCCGCGCCATCGACAACCGCACCATCGACATCCTTGCGGCCACGCACCGGCTGCTCGACGTGTCAGAGCCCTACATGCTGCTGTCGGGCTACCGCTCGGCCGAGACGAACAGGATGCTGGCCTCCCGCAGCCGCGGTGTCGCGCGCAACTCCCTGCACACGATCGGACAGGCCGCCGATGTGCGCCTGAACAGCCGCAGTGTCTCGCAAATCGCCCGGGCAGCCGAGGTTTGCCGCGCAGGCGGGGTTGGCCGCTACAGCCGCTCGAACTTCGTTCACATGGATTGCGGCGACGTGCGCACCTGGGGCAGTTGATCTGCCCGGCGCGGCCCGGATGGGCCGCCCCTAGGGTCGCACCGTACCGTCACCCTCCACCAGATATTTGAAGCTTGTAAGCTGCTCGGCCCCCCCGGGGCCGCGCGCGTGAAGCTTGCCCGTGGCGATGCCGATTTCGGCCCCCATGCCGAATTCGCCCCCATCCGCGAACTGGGGGGATGCGTTGCGCATCACAATGGCGCTGTCCACCCGCTGAAAGAAGCGCGCGGCGGCGGCAT
>JAFIEC010000184.1 GCA_020832725.1 Paracoccaceae bacterium
AAGCGCAATTATTTTCTCCCTGACGTTAAACCTGGGGGCCACCGTTCGAACGCGACGGCCAACGCGGCCAGCCCCATGGCCGGGCGGGCGCCCGGCGCATGGCCCGCCGCCCGCCCCCTTGGCCGGGCTCAGTCGTTATACTGGGCCACGAGTTCACGCGCCCGGGCGACCATCTCGGCCCCCGGCAGGCCCGCTGCCGTCACTTCGGCGATCCAGGTCTCGGTGACCGCCTCGCCCACGGCCTGCACCGCCTCGAGCACGTCGTCGGGCATGGTCACGATGGTGTTGCCCCGCGCCTCGATCGCCTCGCGGGCGATGCCGTCGCCGGTATCCATCGCGCGCCCGGCCCAGGCCGAGGCCTCACGGCCAGAATTGGCGTCGATCACGGCGCGCAGGTCTTCGGGCATGCGCTCATAGCTGGCGCGGTTCATGGCGAACACGAAGAAGGTGTTGTACATCGCGAAATCGCCGCCGATCTCGGTGTGGTTCTCCGCCAGTTCCTCGACACGCAGCGCGGGCACGACCTCCCACGGGATGACACCGCCCTGCACCACGCCCCGCGACAGCGCTTCGGGGAATTGCGGCACCGGCATGCCCACCGTGGTGGCGCCCAGCTGCTCCAGCAGGCGCACGGCCTGGCGCGAGGGGCCGCGCAGGGTCAGCCCGTCGAAATCGTCAAGCGAGGTGATCGGCCCGTCCTTGGTGTGGATGACACCGGGGCCATGCACATGCACGGCGACCAGATGCACATCGCCCATCCGCTCGGTCAGGAATTCCTGCGTGAAATCCCAGGCCGCGCGCGAGGATTTCTCCCCCGACCGGCTGGTCATGAAGGGAAGCTCGAACACCTCCGCCTCGGGAAACCGGCCGGGCTGATAGGAGGGCACCGTCCAGATGACGTCCACCACCCCGTCGCGGGCCTGATCATAGAGCGAGGGCGGCGTGCCGCCCAGCTGCATCGAGGGAAAGACCTCTACCTTGATGCGGCCATCTGAATCTTCCATCACCTTCTCGGCCCATGGCACGATGAAGAACTTGGGCACAGAGCCGTTTGGCGACAGGAAATGATGCACCCGCAGGGTAACATCCTGTGCGAAAGCCCCGCTCGCACCCAGCGCAAGCGCAAGGGCGGCGGCAAGAGTTGTCCTTATCGGAGTGGTCACGTTGATCCTCCCAAATAACATGAAACCGACGACATTAAGCCCAATGCCAGCCCTTGTTGCAATGGAAATGATGCGTATGACCGACCGGTCGGTCTGTTTTTCTGGCCCCTCCCCGCAAGCGCTTGACCGCCGTGGCGTGCCGTGATGCATGGGCACATCCTGCAGGAAGGTGATGATGCTCCGCAGCCTCTACAATCGCACGGTGGCGCTGGCGGCCACGCCCTATGCTCTCTGGGCGCTGGCACTGGTCAGCTTTGCGGAAAGCTCGGTCTTTCCCATCCCGCCCGATGTGCTGATGATCCCCATGATCCTGGCGACCCCCCACCGGGCTTTCCTGATCGCCACCGTCTGCCTCGTGGCCTCGGTGCTGGGGGGGCTTGCAGGATACGCCATCGGCGCGCTGGCCTATGAAAGCCTGGGCGCGCCCATCCTCACCGCGCTGGGCAAGGACGCGGCTATGGCCGCCTTCAACGAGCGTTTCAACGATTTCGGCTTCTGGGCGGTACTGGTGGCGGGGCTGACCCCGTTTCCCTACAAGGTGATCACCATCATGTCGGGCTGGACCGGGCTTCCGCTGGCGACCTTCGTCGTCACCTCGATCGTGGCCCGCGGCATCCGCTTCTACCTGGTGGCCTTGCTGCTGTGGCGATACGGCGCACCCATCCGGGACTTTATCGAAAAGCGTCTGGGGCTGATGTTCACCCTGTTCGTGATCCTGCTGATCGGAGGATTCGTCGTGGCGGGGCGGTTGTGAGCATGGGGGTCGAGCTGCGCCTTGTGGCGCTGGCCACGCTGGGCTCTGTGCTGGCGCTGGCAGGTGCCTTCTGGTTTCAGCACGTCATCGGGCTGGCCCCCTGCCCTCTGTGCATCTGGCAGCGCTGGCCCCATGCGGCAGGGGTCGCGGCCGGGGCGGCGGCGCTGGTGCTGGCGCGCGGGCCTGTCTTCGGACTGGCGGCGCTGGCCGGAGCGCTTGCGATGCTGGCGGGGACGGGCATCGCCCTCTACCACACGGGGGTGGAAAGCGGCTGGTGGCCCGGCCCCGCAAGCTGCGCGCTGGGCGATGTCTCGGGGCTTGACCCGGATGCGCTGCTCGACCGGATCCTCGCCGCGCCGATCGTGCGCTGCGACGAGGTGGCATGGGCGTTTCTGGGCCTTTCGATGGCCACATGGAACGGGCTGATGTCGCTGGTTCTTGCGGCGCTGTGGGCGCGGGCCGCCCTTGGCCGCGGCGTGCGGGCCTGAGCCCCTCAGACCGCCCGGCGCATCCGCGGCCGTTCCGACCAATCCTGTGCCGCCGCGCCGAACGCCTCGAACAGGGGACGCGATACCGGATCATGGGCCGCCCGCCATTCGGGGTGCCATTGCACCGCCATGGCAAAGCCGCGCGCCCCCGTCACATGCAGCGCCTCGGGCGTATCGTCAGGGGCAAAGCCCTCGACCTCGATCCCCGCGCCCGCCCGCATGATCCCCTGTCCGTGCAGGGTGTTCGTAAGCACCTCCTCCGCCCCGAACAGGCGCGAGAAAAGGCCGCGCTTCTCCACGCGGACGACATGGCGCAGGGCAAATTTCTGGTCCAGCGTACCGTCGGGCGGCATGCGGTGGTTCATGCGTCCGGGCAAGTCCCTGATCTCGGGGTGCAGGGTACCCCCAAGGGCGACGTTGAATTCCTGAAACCCCCGGCAGATGCCGAATACGGGCTGCCCCCGCTCGATCGCCGCGCGGATCAGCGGCAGCGCCACCCGGTCACGGCCACGATCAAAGGTGCCGTGGGCGGGGGTTTCCTGCTCGCCGTATTCCTCGGGATGGACATTGGCCCGCCCGCCCGGAAACACAAAGCCGTCGAACCGGTCGAGCAGATCGTCGGTGGTGACCAGATCCGGATCGGAGGGAATGAGCACGGGCATCGCGCCCGCCACCTCGGCCACGGCACGCGAATTGCCGTGCCCCACCGCATGGGCGGGGTATTCGTCGTTCACAAGGAACGAATTGCCGATGATGCCGATAACCGGGCGGGGCATGAACCAGTCTCCGAAGCTTCCAGCAACCTAACCTCTCGGCCCGCGCGCACAAGGGGCGCAGACCCCGCCAAGGGTGCACAGCGGCACAGCCCACACGCATCTGCCCGGTTTTTGTGCACATGACCCGGCCGCGCCTGCCCGCTGGTGGCGGCGGGTTTCCGCCACGCGCAGACCCCGGAGATACATCGCGCATTGCCCGGGCCCGCGCCCGGCGGCAAGAGCGCCCCAACGGAACCAACGTGAGTCGGCCCATGCTGCGCATCCTGCCCGTCGCTCTCTGTCTCGGCCTTGTGGCCTCCTGTGCCCCGGCCCCGTCCGACCCGCCCGCCATGCGGTGGGACCACCGCCCCGAGGCGCTGGAATGGACCGAGGCGACGCTGGGCGCGCTGCGCGAGGACGGGCGGCTGTCGTCCACCGTGCCGGCCGATGTCGGCACCTTCTGCCCCGGCTACGAGAGCGCGGATGCGACATCGCGCAAGGCCTTCTGGAGCGGCCTCTTCTCGGCGCTCGCGCGGTACGAGAGCACATGGAACCCGCAGGCGGCGGGGGCCGGTGGGCGCTATCGCGGGCTGTTGCAGATCATGCCGGCCACGGCCCGCCATCATGGTTGCGAGATTGCGGCACCCGATGCGCTGTATGACGGGGCGGTCAACCTGTCCTGCGCCGTGCGCATCGCCTCGGCGGCGGTGGCGCGCGACGGTGTCGTTGCAGGCGGTCCCGGCGCCTGGGGGGGCGTGGCCGCCGACTGGCCGCCGCTGCGCAACCCGGCCAAGCGCGCCGATATCGCGGCCTTCACCGCGTCGCAGGACTATTGCCGCGCAGGTTCGTGACCACGCCGCCGACCTGCCCCGCCCGGCGGCGCGGCAGGCTCAGCCCAGCATCCGGGCCGCCATCTCGGCCAGATCGCGGCTCAGGCCCGGGCTGCCCGCGATCCGCTCCAGCTCTGCCCGCATCAGGGCCTGACGCCCGGCATCATAGCGCCGCCACGTCTCGAAGGCGGTGGACATCCGCGCGGCGGTCTGCGGGTTGACCGGATCGAGGCGGATCAGCCAATCGGCAAGCAGCCGATAGCCGGCCCCATGGGATGCATGAAACCCCGCGTGATTGGCCGCCAGCGCCCCCATCAGCGCCCGGAAGCGGTTGGGGTTCCTCCAGTCGAAATCGGGATGCTGCGCCAGTTCAGCGGCCAGCGGCACTGCCCGTTCGGGCGCGGCCCGCAGCATCTGCAGCGAGAACCACTTGTCCATCACCAGCCGGTCTCCGGACCAGCGGTCGCGGAAGGCCGCCAGTTGCGCCGCTCCGGCATCGGCCTCCAGCAGGCAGCCCAGCGCGCCGAGGCTCTCGGTCATGTTGTCGGCGCGGGCAAAGACATCCGCCGCGATCCGCCCGCCGTCGCGCAGCGAGATCAGCTCCAGCGCCGCCTGTCCCAGCGCCCGTTTCCCGGCCGCGACCGCATCGGGGCTGTAGGGACCGGGCACATTCATCGCGGCATGCGTCCCGGGCAGCAGCCCGCCCAGATGTTCGGCCAGCGCCAGCCGGAGGCGGCGGCGCGCTGCGTGAATCGCCTCGGGGTCGGGGGCGGTCCCGGCCTCGGCCAGGCTCTGGGCCAGATCGTCCTCGGAGGGCAGGCGCAGCATCAGCGCCCGAAAGGCAGGCTCCAGCCGGTCGTCGCGCTGCACCAGCTCCATCGCGCCCAGCCACCCGGCCCCCGGCGCGGCCCCCTCCCGGACCATGTCGAGCAGCAGGTCACGGGCCAGCTCATGGCCGGCTTCCCACTTGTTGAACGTGTCCGTGTCATGCGCGAGCAGAAAGGCCCGACGCTCTGACGGAACAGGTGTTTCCAGGATCACGGGGGCAGAAAAACCCCGCAAGATTGATGGGATGGGGCGTTCTGCGAAACCATCGAATGAATAGCTCTGCCGGGTCTCGGTCAGTTCGAGAACGCGGGTGGGCATCACCTCTTGCCCGTCGGGCGACAACAATCCCAAGGCCACCGGAATATGCATGGGGCCGGACAATGTACCCCCATCACTTGATGCATGTTTCTGTTCTATTGTAATGGTATATCGCCCATTATTGAACTCGTCCGTAAAGCTCAGCCGGGGCGTGCCCGGACGGGAATACCACAACACGAATTGTGAAAGATCGCGCCCCGTCGCCTCCTCGAAGACGGCGATCCAATCCTCGACGGTGCAGGCCTGCCCGTCATGACGGCTGAAGTAGAGATCGATCGCCCTTCGATACCCGTCTGATCCGACAAGGGTTTTCAGCATACGGATCAGCTCCGCCCCCTTCTCGTAGACCGTGGCGGTATAGAAGTTGTTGATCTCCACATAGGCCTCGGGCCGCACCGGATGGGCCAGCGGCCCCGCATCCTCGCGGAACTGGCGGGCGCGCAGCACCATCACATCACCGATCCGCCGGATCGATGCGCCCCGCGCATCGGCCGAGAATTGCTGGTCGCGGAAAACGGTCAACCCCTCCTTGAGGCAGAGCTGGAACCAGTCGCGGCAGGTGATGCGGTTTCCTGTCCAGTTGTGGAAATATTCATGCGCCACGATCCGCTCGATGGCGTCGTAATCGCCATCTGTCGCGGTCTCGGGGCTGGCCAGAACGAACTTGCTGTTGAAGATGTTCAGCCCCTTGTTCTCCATCGCGCCCATGTTGAAGTCGTCCACCGCCACGATGTTGAACACATCGAGATCGTATTCGCGGCCATAGACTTCCTCGTCCCAGCGCATGGACCGCTGCAGCGCGTCCAGCGCATAGTCGCAGCGCACCTCGTCGCCCGGCCGCACCCAGACGGCAAGCTCCACCTCCCGGGCGGACGCGGTGGTGAAGCTGCCGCGCCGCGCGCGCAGATCGCCCGCCACCAGCGCGAACAGATAGGCGGGCTTGGGCCAGGGATCGTCCCATTCGGCCCAGCCGGGACCCGCCCCATCGGGATTGCCGTTCGACAGCAGGACCGGCAGCGCGCTCTCGATGCGGACGCGGAAGGGGGCCATCACGTCGGGCCGGTCGGGATAATAGGTGATGCGGCGAAAGCCCTCGGCCTCGCATTGGGTGCAGAACATTCCGCCCGACAGATACAGCCCCTCCAGCGCAGTGTTGGCCGAGGGGTCGATCTCCACCTCGCTCTCCAGCGTGAAGGGCCCCGGCGGCAGGGCCCCGGCCGGCACGACCAGCCCGCGCGCATCCGCCGCAAAGGCCCCCTCGCGCAGGGCTGCCCCGTCGATCGCCAGCGAGATCAGGCGCAACCCCTCGCCATCGAGGACCAGATCAGCCCCCGGCTCCAGCGGCTCCACCGCCAGCCGGGCGTGCACACGGGTGCGGGCCGGATCGAGGC
>JAFIEC010000189.1 GCA_020832725.1 Paracoccaceae bacterium
GCCGCCCATTGCGCCCTGCCCCGCCATGGCGCCCCCAATATGCTGACCGCGCCTAGCAAAGCCCCCGACCAGCCGCAAGCTGCACCGCGATCGTGCGCCCCGGCCAGACGGCAGGCGCGCCCGTCACAGCGGGGCATCCTCCAGCACGCCATCGGCGCTCATCATGGAATAGAGCAACCCCTCGCGCAGGCCCCGGTCGGCCACCGACAGACGGTCGGTCGGCCAGACCCGCATCAGCGCCTGCAGGATCGCGGCCCCCGACATGATCAGGGTTTGCCGTTCCCGCCCGATCCTTGGGTCCTCGCGCCGGCCTTCGGGCCCCATGCGCAGGTAGGAGCGGATCACCTCGTTGATCTGCTCGGAGGTCATGCGCAGGCCGTCCACCTTGGAACGGTCATAGCGCTTCAGCCCCAGATGCGACGCCGCGACCGTGGTCACGGTGCCGGATGTCCCGATGATCTGGAAGCGCGAATCCACCTGCGGGGCCTCGGCCTGATACGGGGTGAAATCGGCCAGCGCCTCTTCGAAATACCACGACATCAGGGCAAAGCGCGCCATGTCGTCCTCGACATCCTCGAATTGCTCGCGCAGCGTGGCCAGACCCAGCGGCACCGAGATCCAGTCCACCACCTTTGCTGCGGCAAAGGGTGTGGGTGCTGCCACGAAACCGCTGTGCAGCCGCATGATGGCGCGCGGGCGTTCCCGCCACGGCACGGCGGACAGGTCGATCCAGACAAGCTCGGTGGAACCACCACCGATATCCACCACCAGAAGCTGCTCTGTCCGGGTGGAGACAAGCGGCGCACAGCTGACGACGGCCAGCCGGGCCTCTTCCTCGGCGTTGATGACTTCCAGCTCCAGCCCTGTCTCGCGCGCGACCTGGCTGATGAAGGCCGCGCCGTTGCTCGCCCTGCGGCAGGCCTCGGTGGCGATCAGCCGCATCCGGCTGACCTTGTGGAGTGCCAGCTTGCGCTGGCAGGTGCGCAGTGCGGCGACGGTCCGGTCGATGCTGGCCTGGCACAACAGCCCCCGCGTCTCGAGGCCGAGGCCAAGCTGGACCGACTTGGAAAAGCTGTCGATGACGTGGAACTGCGCGCCCTTGGGCTGTGCGACCAGCATGCGGCAGGCATTCGTGCCAAGGTCCAGCGCCGCGTAAAGCTGCGCCGGGTCTGCAGGCGGATGGGCGACGCGCTCGACCGCTCTGGGGAACGCAGCCGCCCGAATGGGGCGTTCGGCCACCATCTGGCGGGCCTCCGTTTCACGTTGACGAGAGGTTAGCCACGCCGCGCCCCCCGCGCAAGCGTCATGCAATGCATACTTGCGCGGCACGCCTTCAGCATCCTGAGAGAAACTCTTTTCAAGCCATTTCAATACAATGCAAAATCCGGCAGCTGCCGTGCCCGCCACGCGCCATCAATCGCCACATGCGCCCGGGCGCGCCGCTGGACAGCCGTGCGCCCCTCTTCTATGAGAGCGTCTGCGTGCGGCGATGACAGCAGCCGCAACAACAGGGAATTGGAATGTCGGAACAGCGCAAGAAGCGCGGCAAGGCCGCCAACATCTTCGTCTGGATCCTGCTGGCGGGCCTGATCGTGGGGCTTGCAGGCTTCGGGATCACGGGCTTTGGCGGTAATGTGCGCAGCATCGGCAGCGTGGGAGACAGGGATCTCTCCATCGACGATTACTTCCGCGAGCTTCAGGGCGAATTGCGCGTCCTGTCCACCCAGGCGGGCCGCGCGGTCACGCTGAGCGAGGCGCGGCAGTTCGCGGTGGACCAGCGCGTGCTGGACCGGCTGATCACGCTGGGCGCGCTGGACAACGAGGCGGCGCAACTAGGCCTTTCGGTGGGTGACGAGGTGGTGCGTGACGAGATCGTGCGCAATCCGGCCTTCACCGGGCCGGCTGGGCAGTTCGATCGGACTACCTATGATTTCGCCCTCTCGCAGGCGGGCTTCACGGCCACGCAATTCGAGGAGGCGCTGCGCGAGGAAAGTGCGCGCGGCCTGCTGGAGGCGGCGGTGGTCACCGGGCTGGTGCCGTCGCGTGCGCAGGCACGTGTCCTGCTGGCGCACATGGCCGAGGGGCGCAGCTTTTCCTGGGCGGTGGTCGATGCCTCGCGCGCGGGCCGGGTCACGGTCGAGCCGTCGGATGCCGATCTGCGCGCCTTTCACGAGGCCAATCCCGAGCGTTTCACCCTGCCCGCCGCCCGCGAGATCGCCTATGCCTCGATCACCCCCGAGCGGATGATCGACCGGATCGAAATCCCCGAGGAAGACCTGCGCAACATCTACGAATCCGAACGCAGCCGCTTTGACCAGCCTGAGCGACGGATCGTGGACCGGCTGCCCTTTTCCAACGAGACCGCCGCCCGCGAGGCGCTGCGCGCGATTCAGGCCGGAGAGACCGATTTCGACGCGCTGGTCGAGCAGCGGGGGCTGGATTTCGAGGATGTGGAGCTGGGCGAGGTCGCGCGCAACGATCTGCCGTCGGCACAGGCCGAGGCGATCTTTGCCGCCGAAGGCACCGGCGTGATCGGTCCGGTTTCCACACCGCTCGGCCCCTCGCTGTTCCAGATCAACGCCATTCTGGACGCACAGGTCATCCCCTTCGAGGAGGCGCGTGAGGAACTGGCTGCGGAATGGGGCATCTCCCGCGCGGCACGGGTCGTGGCCGACATGGTCGATCCGGTGGACGACCTGCTTGCGGGGGGGGCGACGCTGGAGGAACTGGCCGCCGAGACCGAGATGGAGTTTGGCCGGATCTCGTTCTTTGACGGGATGCGCGAGGGGATCGCCCGCGACGCGAATTTCCGCGACGCCGCCCGCGAAGCCCGGCAGGGTGCCTTTCCCGAATTGCTGGAACTGTCGGACGGGGGGCTTTTCGCCCTGCGCCTTGAGCGGGAAACACCGCCGCGCCTGCAGCCCTTCGAGGAGGTGCGCGAAGAGGTTGCCGCCGCATGGGCAGCTGCGGAACAGCAGCGCCGCATCGAGGGCTTTGCCGAGGGGCTGCGCGTCCAGCTTGCTGCGGGCGTGGCCTTCGAGGATCTTGGCCTGACCCGCTTCGAGGCGGTGGACTTCCCCCGCGACGGCTCGGTGGAGGGCGCGCCGCGTGCCTTTGTTGCCGAGATCTTCCGCCTGGACGCCGGAGAGACGATCCTGTTCCCGATCGAGGGGGCGGCCATCCTGGCCCGGCTGGATGCAATCGTGCCGTTCGATGCCGGATCGCCGGAGAATGCCGACATCCTCGAGGCGGTGGAGGCGCAGCTTGCACGGGGAATCGCGCAGGACACCTTTGCCCTGTTCGCGGATGCGCTGAAATCCTCGGCCGGCGTGTCGCTGGATCAATCGGCCATCAACGCGGTGCACGCGCAGTTCAACTGACGCCGCTCACTCGGCCGCCCGCGCCGCTTCGGCAAGCAGCACCGCCGACAGCGGTGCGAGCACCACACTCTGGGCGCGCGCGCTCAGCGCCCAGCCCGCCAGCGCCTCGATCGTCTCGGGGTAGCTGTGGCCGATCATCACCACCATCCCGTCCTCGCGCGCCTTGAGCGCGGCACGGTCCAGATAGCGGGACTGGACCGCAGGCGGCTCCCGCTCGGAATCGAGGGCGCGAAAGATCAGGGCCACGGGCACCTCTGCCCCTTCGGCCTTGCGCGCGGTGGTGTTCAACCCCCGATCGCGCAACGCCAGCCCATGACCTGAAACCGTCAGCATCTCGATGGTGGCCTCGGCCAGCCGCTGGCTGACCTGCAGCGGATCGCCGGGCCCGTCGATGAGGGCCGCCGCCCGGGGCATCCGCGCGAACCAGCCGCCCAGCGTGGCCGTGACCGCCTCGGGGCCCGCTTCGGCCGAAAGCCCGCCCGGGCGGTCTCCCGGGGCCAGCAGGGCCAGCTCGAAGCCTGCCTGTGACAGCTGCGCGGCGACCTCCTCCAGATCGGGGCGCAGCGGATCGAGCGCGAAGGTCACGGGCACGGGAAGATCGTCCAGCCGATCAGGCGCAATGCCATCCTCGCCCGCCTCGATCAGGACGATGGCCATCAGCGGACGGTCGTCGAAGGAGACGAAGGACATGGCGTTGCGGCGCAGGGCATTGCCCGGCAGGCCATCCGTGTCGCCCGGTGGCATCGTGGCTTCGGTGGGCGCGGCGCCTTCGGTCCCTGTGTCCAGCGCGATGCCCGGGGTGGCGTCCGCTTCCTGCGCGGCGTGTTCGGCGCCCCGGTCCGCGATGTCGGCGGCGGTCGCTGCCGCGCCTGCATCGGCAGGCCCGGCACCGGAGCCTGCGGGCACGGGTGCCGGAATGGTGGGAAGGCGCACGGCCTCGGGGGCTGCTGGGCGTGTGGGCAGCGCGGCGATCGGCGCGGCTGCCTCTTCGGGCGTCGGGCGCGTGGGTTCGGCCACGGCCTGTGCGGGTGTGGTTGCGGCGGGTGCCGTCGGCTGCGGCGGCCCGGCAGGCAGTGCGAGGGCCGTGGTCGCCGTTTCGCGCAGGGCCGCGTCGCCCGCGTCTCCCGCTTCCGTATCGGCTGCATCGGCGCTGGCCGCATCGGCCATCGCGCCCTGCGGCGCGGGTTCTCCCATCGTGACGGTCTCGGCTGTCTCGTTGCCGTTCCCCCGGGTCATGTCGCCGCTTGCCAGATCCGCGCCGGATGCCTGTTCGTCGGTGCCGACCGGGCTCTCTGCCTCGGCGCTTTCCCCGGATTCGCTTTCCCCGGATTCGGTGTCTTCGGGGGCGGCGGCCACGGCCTCGCCGGGCTCTGGTGCCATGCTGTCGGCTTGTGCCGGGGCTTCGGTCTCCGTGGTGGGACGGGCCGCCGGAGGGCCCGCCGCCTCGGGGGGCACGAAGGCACCCAGCAGCGCCAGCCCCGCCGCTCCGGCCACAAGCCCTGTTGCCACTCCTGCCAGGACGCCCTGCGCCATGTTCTCTCTCCTGCTTGCCGAACCGACCCCGGGCGGGCGCGCGCCCGGCTTGACCCGTCGCGGCACCTCGGTCACTTATGCAGCCACCCTTGCACCGGCCCGGGCGCGAGTATAGCGCCCTTGCCGCCCGGGTTCACCCCCGCGCCGACAGAGGACAGCGCCTGTGCCCGACATGAAGCCACTTCTTGCCGCCGCTGCCGAACGGCCGCTGACCCGCGACGAGGCCGAGCAGGCCTTCGGGCTGATCATGGATGGTCAGGCCACGCCCGCGCAGATGGGCGGGCTGCTGATGGCGATGCGGGTGCGCGGCGAAACGCCCGAGGAATATGCCGCTGCCGCAGGCGTGATGCGGGCCCGGTGCAACGCTGTTCGCGCGCCCGAGGGTGCGATGGACATCGTCGGAACCGGCGGCGACGGCAAGGGCACGCTGAACATCTCCACCGCCGCGGCGCTGGTGGTCGCTGGGGCGGGCGTGGTCGTGGCCAAGCACGGCAACCGCAACCTGTCGTCGCGCTCTGGCGCGGCGGATGCGCTGTCGCATCTGGGGGTGGAGGTCATGGTCGGCCCCGCCGTGGTGGAAGAGGCGATCGCGAAGGCGGGCATCGGCTTCATGATGGCGCCGATGCACCATCCGGCCACACGCCACGTGATGCCGGTGCGGGCCGAACTGGGCACGCGGACGCTGTTCAACATCCTTGGTCCGCTGACCAACCCGGCCGGCGTGCTGCGGCAATTGTCGGGGGCCTATGCGCCGCATCTTCTGCGCCCCATGGCCGAGACGCTGCGCATGCTGGGCAGCCGCAGGGCCTGGCTGGTGCATGGCGGTGACGGAAGCGACGAGCTGGCCATCTCGGCTGCGTCGCAGGTGGTGGCACTCGAAGAGGACGGCAGCATCCACGAATTCACCCTGACCCCTGAACAGGCGGGTCTGCCGCGCCATCCGTTCGAGGCCATCATGGGCGGCAGCCCCGAAGAGAACGCCGCCGCCCTGCGCGGGCTGCTGGGCGGCGTGCCGTCGGCCTATCGCGATGCCGTGCTGCTGAATGCTGGGGCGGCGCTGGTTGTGGCGGGGCGCGCGGGTGATGTGGCCGAGGGCGCGACGCTGGCGGCCCGCAGCATCGACAGCGGTGCCGCGCTGGCCCGGCTGGAGGCGCTGGCCTCTGTCACCGCAGGTCGCGCAGCCCGCCCGTGATCGCGCGGGCGCTTGCGCGGTCGTGAGCCGGATCACGCCGAAAACGCCGCGATGCCGCATTGTGCGCGTGATGCGTGGCCCAGCTTGTGCTAGATTTCGTCCACAGTGGCATAACGGCAACGAATCGAAGGCCGGTTGCCGGACAGAGCTGGCCGTATCCCCGATGGGGGCGGCTCGCAGGCAGGGGCGACAGGGCAGGACAGATGCAGCGCAGCAAGCAGCCACTTGCCGACGACACGCAGGCGCATGCGCTTCGGGGGTTCGACGATTACGAACTTTGCCTGGGCGATGTGATGCGCGGAGAGCGCGCGACCCTGGGCAAGTCGCTGCTGGAGGTGCAGCGCGATCTGCGCGTGCGGGCCTCCTATCTTGCCGCTATCGAGAATGGTGATCTTTCAGCCTTTGAATCCAAGGGGTTCGTGGCCGGATACGTGAAATCCTATGCGCGTTATCTGGGGTTGGATCCGGTCTGGGCCTATGAGCAGTTCTGCATCGATACCGGCTTCAAGGGCGTACATGAGATGGTCCGCCACGAGGAGCATCGCCGCGCGGCTCAGGCCGAGACGGCGGCGCGCGAGGCCCGGTCCCTGTCCGAGGGGGATCAGCGCATCCTGAACCCCCGCGCCCCTTTCACGCCGGCCCGTGGCGGCTGGGCCGAGGGGGTGGACCGGGGGGCGCTGGCGTCGGTCGCGGTTCTGGCGGTGCTGATCGGGGCGATTCTGGTGGGCGGCATGAACGTGCTGCGGGAAATCCAGCGCGTGGATCTGGCGGTTGCCGAGGACGACCGGCCCATCATCACCGAGATCGATCCCGTGGCCCAGGCCGCGCGCGACAGCCAGGGCACCCAGCGCGACCCGGTCGCGCTTGCCGCGACCGAGGCTCCGGGCCTGCGCCGTCCGCAGCAACTGGAGACCCCGGTTCTTGTGGCGCGGGATGGCCCCATCGCCACGATAGACCCCGACCGTGTGGGCACCCTTGCCCCGGTGACAGAGCCTCCGCGCAGCCTTGTCGCGCGCAGCGAGGCTGAGGCACCCGCGGTGCAGGTGACCGAGACGCCCCCCGACGCGGTGGCATTGTTCGCCGTGCGCCCGGCATGGATCCGGGTCTCGCTCGAGGATGGAACCGTCCTGTTCGAGCGGATCCTCGATGCGGGCGAAATCTATCGCGTGCCCGAGACCGATCAGCCGGTTCTGCTTCGGGCGGGCAATTCGGGCTCTCTCTTCATGAACGTGGGCGGCACGACCTTTGGCCCGGTCGGCCCGGGAACCGCCGTGGCCAGCAATGTGCGCCTTGGACCCGAGGCGATCCGCCAGGCC
>JAFIEC010000194.1 GCA_020832725.1 Paracoccaceae bacterium
TCCTCGACAGGCAGATCGTAGCGCCGCGCCAGAAAGCCGCTCATCAGCGTCAGGCCGATATAGATCAGGACACCCGGCAGGATGCCGGCGATGAACAGTTGGCCGACCGAGATATTGGCGATCGAGGCCAGCAGGATGAACATGATCGAGGGTGGGATGATCGGCGCCATCGAGGCGGCAGCCGAGATCACGCCCGCCGAAAAACGCGCCGAATAGCCCCGACGCTTCATTTCCGGGATCAGGACCGATCCCGTCGCCGCAGCGTCGGCTACCGCAGAGCCGGAGATCCCCGCCATCATCAGGTTGCTGGTGATGCCGACATTGGCCAGGCCGCCCGGGCGATGGGCCACAAGGCTTGCCGCGAAGGTGATCAGGCGACGGGTGACCCCCGTCTTGGTCATCAGGACCCCGGCAAAGACGAACATCGGGATGGCCAGCAGGGCAAAACTGTCGACCCCCGCGGTCATGCGCTGCGAGAACATGACCGGGTTGACCGCGCGCGCGTCGAACCATCCGGTCTGGCTGAGGCCGATATAGGCCAGTGCCGCAAGGCCCACGGAATAGGCGATGTCGGTGCCCAGCAGGACAAGCACGAACAGCAGCACGATGACGATCGTCAGGAGCATCGGCGCGCACCCCTCCCAAGGCCAGGCAAGTGCCTCCCGCTCATTCGTAACCTCCGCCGCCTGATCCGGATTCATCGACCCCGCCTCGCAGGATCACCCAGATGCGATAGAACTCGTTGATGAGCAGCAGGATGCAGCCCAGCGGCATCGCCAGGAATTTCCACCCCTCGGCCAGGCCCGTGGCCCTCGATCGGACATTGAAGGTCAGCTCCAGCACGGGAATCGAGTACCAGATCAGCACCACGAGCATGCCGACGATGGCGAGATGCACGATCAGCTCGATGATCCGGCGCGGCCCGCGCGGCACCATGTCGATGACCACCGTCATGCGGATGTTCGCACCGGCCAGATCGGCGAAACCCGCCCCGATGAAGATCATCCAGATGAACAGGATCTTGGGAACTTCCTCGCCCCAGCGGGGCGGCGCGCTGAAGAAATAGCGCATGACGATCGAGTAGAGCACGAGGGCGGTAAACGTCACCAACACCGCGCCGGCGATGATTCCACCGACCGTGTAGGCTTTGTCCTTCCAGCTCTCTTCGCGCATCGCCATGCAGGCATCCTCCGCGCCACATTGCGCCGCAGCGCTCCGACAACCCTGTTCTGTTCAGCACATGGCAGCATGAACAGTCCACAAGGCTGTCTGCCCTCCGCTTGACCGAATGTTCTATAGATGGGACAGCTTGTCCACGGTTTTTTAACAATTCACCTCGCCCGCAAGGGCACTGCAGACAGGGAAAGGGGCGGGAACATGGCGCGGATCATACGCGGATTCGTCGATTCCGGCGGCTATCAGGTGCATTTCCGACGGACAGGAGAGAACGGGCAGGGCACACCTCTTGTGCTCATCCATCCCTCTCCGGGTTCGTCGCGGCAACTGGAGGGGCTGATGGGGGCGCTGGCAACCCGGGGGGTGGCATGCCTTGCGCCCGACACGGCAGGGAACGGCGATTCGGAGCCTCTGGCGATGCCGCGCCCCGAAATCCGCGACCTTGCCGACCATGCCTTTGCCGCGCTCGATGCCCTGATCCCCGGACCGTTCGACCTCTACGGAAGTCACACCGGCGCGTCCATTGCCATGGAGATCGCCATCGCGCAGCCGCAAAGGGTCCGGCGGCTGGTGATAGAGGGAATGGGGCTATACGCTGCGGACCTCCAATCCGACATCCTCGAGCATTATGCCCGCGAGATCCGCCCCGATCTCGAGGCGACGCACCTGATGAAGGTCTGGCACTTCTGCCGCGACCAGTTCCTCTTCTGGCCCTATTACAACCGCACGGCTGCGGGGCGGCTGCCCGACGGTCTGCCCGATGCCGAGAGCCTGCATGATTTCACTGTCGAGGTGCTCAAGGCGATGCGCAGCTATCACCTCTCCTACCGGGCCGCGTTCCGCCATCCCAAGCGGGAGCGGCTGCCGCTGCTGTCTGTGCCGACGCTGGCGATCTGCTCTCCGTCGGACATGCTGTACAGCTTTCACGAAGAGGTCGCGGACCTGATCCCGGGCGCCAGTCGGGCAACCCTTCCGGCCTGGAGCGACCCGGATTTTCACACGGTGACGGCCGAGGCCATCGCCGGGTTCCTGAACGCGGAGGAGGACCAGACATGAACGGGACCGCGCGTCTTCTGGAGAATTGCGGCGCCGTGATCTTCATCGCCTATACCGTGCCCGCCGATGCCGTGGCGCGCGGCTATGCGCCCTGGCTGGTCGAGGTGGACAATCCCTTCTTCAATGCGATCCCGGGCACGCTGCATTATGCCAATTGGCGCGTGACGCGCTCCACCGGGCACACGCCGCCGGTCTGGGACTGGTTCGACTTTCAGGGACTGACCACGCAGGAGGATCTGGAGCGGGTCTGGTTCAACCCCGATCTCGATCGCTTTCGCGCCGAATGGCTGCGGCTGTGGGGCTATGGCCGGGGCACAGCCCCCGAAGTCCTGCGCCACGCCTATCTTCTGCGCCCTGTCGGCACGCCCATAGCTGGCCGGGCATCGGGACGGCTGCAGCTTGCCGGCGGAACCGGAACCCCGCCCGAAGGCATGGCGGCCGACATGCTGTTCGCAGTGGAGGGCGTGCTGTCCAAGCACTTCTCGGGGGGCGAGGGGCAGGCACCGGGCTGGTTGCGGCCCGCCTCGGATGGAAACCCGCTCGGCCTTGACTGGCTGGCGGTGACCTATGGCGACGGTCCCGCGCCAACCCCGGGGGATCTTGCGCTCGAGGCCGAACTGGCGGCGGCACCGGACCCCTAGTTTGCGCTGTCAGCGCGCCTCGCGGGTATCCTCGTCCATGAAGCGCGCCTCGAAGGCATCCACGCTCAGGGGCGCGCCGCACAGATAGCCCTGCACCGCATCGCATCCCTCGCGGCGCAGCCAATCGAGCTGGGTTTCCGTCTCCACGCCCTCGGCCACGCTGCGCAGTCCCAGCGCACGGGTGATGGCGATGATGGCGCGGATGATCTCCTCGCCCCCGGATTCACCGGGCTCTCCGATGGTCTGGACAAAGCTGCGGTCGATCTTGAGTTCGGACAGCTCCATCTTGTGCAGATAGGACAGCGAGGAATACCCCGTCCCGAAATCATCGACCGACACCTCCATCCCCGCCTTGCGCAGATGGGCGATGTTCTCGCGTGCCGTGGGCGTGAGCAGTGCCATCGATGTCTCGGTCAGCTCGACAGACATGTCGGTGGACCCGAGGCCAGCCCGACGCAACGTCGCAAGCAGCATCTCGGAGATGCCGGGCATGCCCATGAACTGGGCAGAAATATTGACGCTGACCCTGGAGCGCAGCCCCGCGCGGCGCCATTTCGCCGCCTGCTCCGAGGCAAGCTGGATGACCCGGCGGTCGATCTCCCGCACCATGCCGGTCTCTTCGGCCAACGGGATGAACTCGGCAGGCCCCACAGCGCCAAGCTCCGGGTCGTTCCATCGCAGAAGGGCCTCTGCACCGATCATGCGGGGAGGGCTGTCCAGATCGAATTGCGGCTGGAAGACCAGGCTCAGCCGCCCCTCGTCAAGACACCGCCCCAACGCCCGCACCACCGCCGAGCGGCGTTCCTCCTTGTTGAAGACCGCCTGCGTCAGCACCGCATGGCGGTTCCGACCGCCGCGCTTGGCCTCGAACAGCGCGATGTCGGCGGCAGTCATCAGCCCGGGCCATTCCTCGCCATGCTCGGGAAACATCACCACGCCAACGCTGACCGTGACCGCGACCTGATGCTCCCTCAGGGTGATCGGCCGTGAGACCGCGTGGCGGATGTTCTGCGCCAGCCTTTCTGCCGCCTCAAGGTTCATCCCGCGCGCCAGCAACATGAATTCGTCGCCGCCCATCCGGGCGAGAAGCGTGCCTTCTCCGACGATCGCGCGCAGCCGCTCGGCCATGGCGCGCAGGACGGTGTCGCCGGCCTCGTGGCGCATGGTGTCGTTGACCGACTTGAAATTGTCGATGTCCAGCATCAGCACCGCAATGGTCTCGCCCCGGCTGCGGGCTTCGGCCAGCATCTTCGACGCCTGCTCGGACAACGCGCGGCGATTGGGCAGCGTCGTCAGCGTATCCTCCAGGGCAAGGCGTTCGAGGTTGCGGGCGGACTCGTCCTCAGCGGTGATGTCGGTGGCGGTCAGCACGACCTCTGCACCGCCCACAGGACGCGGCAGGTTGGCGGCATTGACCGAGATCAGCCTCCAGCCGCCATTCGGCAACCGCAGCCTGTAGCGCAACCCGCGCTGTTCCTCGCCCCGCTCGAGCACAAGCCGGTGCGGCAGCGTATCGGCGGGCACGGGGCTGCCATTCTCGTGTTCAAGCGGCCATTCGGTCTGATCGTAGGCAACGGCCTCTCCCGCACGGCGTCGCAGCCGCAGCACGCGCTCTGCCTCGTCATTGGCGAACACGATCTGACCATCCGCATCGGTGGCCACGATCGCCGACATGGACGTGCGCAACACGCTCAGGAACAACCGCCGCTGATCCTCGAGCTCTTCCTCGAGGCGCTTGCGGTCCGTGATGACGGTTTCCACCGACACATGGCCCGCAAAATTCCCGTCGGGCTCGACGATCGGCTGGATATTGAAGCGGACCCAGTAGGGAACGCCGTGGCGGTCGTAGTTGATCATCTCGCCTTCAAAGCTGGTACGTGTCGCAAGGGCGTGACTGACCGCCGCCACTACGTCCGGGTCGCTTTCGGGCCCACGCACTATCGGGGCGAGCGATTTGCCACGCAATTCCTCAAGGGTAAAGCCTGTCTGCTGCTCGAAGGGGCGATTGACCCACACGACCCGCCCCTCGCTGTCCACCACGATGACGAGGTTGGTCATCACCTCCACGATACGGCCAAGGCGCATGCGTGCCGCCTCGGCTGCGCGGGCACTCTCGCGGGCATGCTCGGCGATACGTTCCGCCTCGTGTCGGAACAGATGCGTGCCGATCGCATCGGCCGCCGAGCGCAGGAGCGCCACCTCGCCTGCGTTGAAGGGCGCACGCGGTGCAACCGCATCAAAGCCCAGAAAACCGGTGAGATTATAGCCATCGGTCAGCGGCACGGCGACCACGGCCTTGATGTCCTGCATCTCCAGAACGGCCTTTTCGGGACTGTCGTCAGGCAGGTCGGCGACGTTGGGGATGTCGATCACCCGATCCTCGCGGAAACGCGCGATCCATGGCTCGACCGTGGCGAAATCGAGGCTCTGCAGATGCTCGATCATGGGCTCTATGCCCTCGGCGCACCATTCGTGACTGTTGTAGACGGTCTCGCTGCCGCGAAACCGGAATACATAGGCCCGATCCACCCGGCAGAACGCACCCAGATGGGACAGCGCGTCGTTGATCGCCGCATCGAGGTTCTCGGGCGTCGCGCGCAACAGGCTGCGCAGCAGGCCCACAAAAACCTGCTGCCCCTCGACCAGGCGATGCAAGGCCGAGTCGGCCTCTTCGTTTTGCATGCTTCCCTCTGAGGGCTCGGACAAATATCAACTCAGGCTATCGATACCATCATCCGAAATCCCTCAGAACGGAAGGGGTTTCATTGCCACCGTTCGTGAGGTCGTCAAGATGAACGGTCCGGTTGCGGCCCATCCGCTTGGCGATATAGAGCCGCTGATCAGCCCGTGCAGTCAGCCCGGACAGGGTTTCCCCGTCGCCGGGATACTGCGCCAGCCCTGCCGAGAAGGTGACAATCAGCCGCGCCGTGTCACCTTCTCGCTGGGGTGTGGGCGTGGCAACGAGCGCTTCGCGCAGCTTTTCCAACCGTGCCCCTGCACCGCCTGCCGTGTCGGAGGGGAACAGGATGACGAATTCCTCTCCGCCGACGCGGAACGCATGGGACCGGCCCGGAAGCGCCTCGCGCATCAGCTGCGCAAAATGCCACAGAACCCGATCGCCCGCCGCGTGACCATGGGTGTCGTTGAGTTCCTTGAAATGGTCGAGGTCGAGTAATGCCAACGTGAAGGCACCCCGTTCCGGCGTGGCCCCGGCAAGCGCGGTGAAATAGGTCTCCAGCGCGCGCCGGTTCTCCAGCCCCGTCAGCGGATCGATCAGGGCAAGCCGCTCGGCCTCGTCGCGCAGCGCGCTGATCTGCAGAACCTGGTCGCGTGTCAGCGCCAGCGCATCTGCCAGCGCCTTTTCGTTCCGGCGCACCTCGGTCATGTCGGTCATGAGGGCCACCGCCCCCAGAGTGACCGTGGCATCGCCGAGCGGCTGGCGGATGGGCAGCACCTTCAGGGTCAGGTCGCGCCCCCCAAGCGACAGATCGTGGGGCGCGATGGCCACACCTGACCCGACCAGCGCCTTTTGTATGGGCGCCAGCGCGTGATCCGGCGGTATGCCATCACCCGGGCGCAAATCCGGCAGCAGGACACGCGCAGCGGGGTTCACGCCTGCAACGAGGCCGTCGGCGTTGATCACCACCACCGGATCCGGCACCTCATAGTAGATGAGGTCACGGGCCAGCACGGTGATGTCGAACATCCTGTTGGTGTAGATCACCCAGGTGAACATCAGCAGCGTGAAGGCAAAGGCATAGGGTGTCGGGTCAAACCCCATGAACGTCGCCCCCACCCCGATATAGGACAGGTTGGCCAGGAGCGGGGCGCTGGTTCCGAACAGAAGGATCAGGAAATGCACCCGCATGCTCCGCGGTGCCCTGAATGCCGCGGAGGAAACGATCGCGACCGAGGTGACGAGGAAAAGATAGAGAACCACGGCTGCCGAATAGAACAGCAGGCCGTGATCGAACACGCCAGACGCGCGCCCGTCCACCACCTCCAGCCGTGTGCCCGCCCCGTAGAACAGGCCGTGCAGCGGGTTCGTGGCCGCCATGAGCGTCACGGCAAGCACCAGCAGCCCCGAAATCGTCCATTCGCGGGTCAGCCGGCCCCGGTCGAGACCATAGCAGTAGTGGCGCAGGAAGAAGGTCCAGCTGGTGGGCACAAGCACGATCGCGGGCCAGGTGAGTGTGGCCGCCGCGACCTTGCAGGCAAGCGTAGGCGTCGCCTGCTCGACCGCCGCCGCCAGAAGCCACCAGACCATCGCGGCATTGGAGACAAGGAAGTGCTCTCGTCCGAAGAAATAATCCTGACGCGATGTCCAGAACATCAGAACCGCAAGGCCGATGGCAGTCGCCAGCGCCATGAAGGCCGGACCATCAAGCCGTCCGGTGGTCAGGCAGGCCACAAGCTCCATTGAAGAGGCTCCTTCACCGATCCCGGTCATACTTTATCAATGTGACATGGGATATGGGCAAAAAAATGTCTCTCGGCTATTGTGATGGATCAGCATCGGGACGAGATAACCGTATTCGTCTGTCGACACGCTCCACGCGCGCGCCGGATAGCCGGACGGGAACATGCCTGGCTGCGGCGAAGGAACGGACTGACTGAACAGGAGACCGCACGCCATGGGAGGCGATGCCTACGACGAACGGCCGGATCCGGGCGCCACGCTGCGCCTGCTGGAGCGTTATGACGTTCTGGAAGCCGGCCCGGAGGAAGAGTTCGAGCATATCACCGACCTTGCCCGGTTGATCTTCGCAGTCCCCATGGCCGCGATCAGCCTGGCCGACGGACACCGCCAGTGGCTCAAGGCACAGCGCGGCCTTGTCGCGCGTCATGGCGCGCTGGATCTGGCCTTCACGCCCTATGTGCTGGCCTCGGACGCGGCGCTGATGGTGGATGACGCGCGCTATGACCCCCGATTCGCGTCTGACCCTGCCGTGCGCCAGGACGGGGGGATTCGCAGCTATCTCGGCGCCCCCCTGCGCACGCCCGAAGGACAGGCGATCGGTGTCATCTGCATCATGGATACCGTTCCCCGGGACTTCAGCGAGGTCGATGCCGAAGTGATGCAGCAGCTTGCGCGCATGACCATCGGCAATCTGGAACTGCGCCTGATCACCAGCAAGGATGCCCAGACCGGCGCGGCGACACGGAGGGCGTTTCTCGACACCGCAGGCCGCGAGCTGGAGCGCCGCCACCGCTATGGCGGGCGGGTCGCCATCGTCGCGCTTGCTCTGGAAGGACTGGGGCAGATGGCGGTCGAGCGTGGGCCGGGCGCAGGTGACGCCCTTGTCGCCGAGGCTGCCGGTGCCGTGCAGGGCGTGATGCGACGCACCGATGTGCTTGGCAGGCTTGGGCCGACATCCTTTGCCGTGCTCCTGTCAGGCGCGACCGCCTCGGAGGCCCTGCAGGCAGCACGCCGCTTCCGCGAAGCGCTCGGGGTGATCGATCACAAGCTGGAAGTGCGCGCGGGCGTGGCCGCTGCCAGCGCCGACCATGCCTCCGCGATGGAGTGGCTGGCAGAAGCCGAGGCCGCACTCACCCTGGCGCGGGCCCATGGGGAATCGTTGGGCCAGGCCGTGCGCGGCGCCCACGATCCGGGCCGCCCCGCGCGGCTGAACTGACAGCCAAAGCCACTGACCGAACAGGGTCCACCAAGGGCCGGAGTGTCATGTTGCGAATTTTAGTTAGCGAATCATTGCCGTTCGTGTCATCTTTGAACCTTAAAAGGGCAGCTTGATACGGTGATGTTGTGCAAGAGGTAATGAGTAGTGCTGCACGGACACGAATCCTGCTTCATGACATGGAAGCAGAGATCGGCCTGTCCGACCTGACGGATCGCGAGCTTCGAATCGTCTATGCGGCGGTCCTTGTGTCAGAGGCCGGAGTTCCGTTCCGCTCCGATGCCTTGCGCAATCACCCGCTCGTCGCGCGGATGACCCATCCCACCTATCACCGCGTGCTTCGCGGGCTGATCGCCAAGGGGCTTATCGCGCTGGCGACCCCCTACAAGGCCGGGCACTATGTTCTCCGGCGCACCGCAATCCAGATGCGTGCCGGCCATGAACGTGTCGGCTGAACCCACCGGCACCGGATCGTTCAATGGTGGCCTCGACCGTCTGGCAGAGTTGCGCGCACGGCTGATGCGCATGGAGGAAGAGCTGGGGCTGTCCGCCCTGTCGCGGACGGAACGTGACCTGCTCTATTCCGCACGCGAAGTCGCCGATGACAAAGGGCGCCTCACATCGGCCGATCTTCGCGATCACAGGCTGGTCGCGTCCCTGCCCCCGGCCAGCTTTCACCGCGCGTTGCGGGCATTGCTTGAACACGGCCACCTGCGCCTGGCCGAGGAAAGCCGGGCGCGCCATTACGTTCTGGTCAGTCGCGCAACTGCGGATGGGTGACGGGCGGTCACGGACGTTGACACGCGCCCCAAGAATATCAGTTTGACAAATTAGAGCATGCCACCGAGACTCCCCGAAACAGGATTTCGGAGGCACAGAGGTGATTGATGATCGGACCGGGCCTGACAAGGGACCCGATCCGCGCCGCGGCGCGGGCCCAGCTGGACAGCATGAGCCACGAACCGACCGGCGGGCGACAGCGGCTTTGCCCGGCGGCTATTCGGGACTGCCGCAGCTTGTCCTTGATCCGGGCGCGGGTGTGGTTCTGGTGGGGCTGCCCGACGAGATTTCGCAAGACCTGACCCGCTGGGTGCGGGCGGCAGGCGGTGGTGTGCTTGTCGCCCCGACAGGCGGCGAAGGCGAGGAGTGGCTGGCGCGGCTGCTGCCGGTGGCCGCATTCGCCGTCGTTCATGCATCCGCTGATGAAGAGGCACGCCGGCTACGCATGCTGGCCCCGGACCTGCCGCTTCTGGCCCTACGCGAAACAGAGCAGACCGTCGCGCCACGTTGGGCCAATGCCAGCATCGGGCCCGACGTCTCGCTCACCGCGCTGGCCGCAGCCTATCACCGCGCCAGCTTCAAGGCCGCGCTGTTGCCCACTCCGCCACCCCGGGCAGAGCCGGAGCAGGAGGCCGCTGTCCCTCCCGGGCTCACCACCCCGACCGCGTCGTCCCGGCCGGGGCCTGTCGCACGCCTGCTGCGCGGCCTGAGAAGGCTCCTTGTCGGCACAGCCGAGACAGAGGCCCCGTTTCGACCGCGCGCGCGGACCTGGCAGGGCCATGTCGCTGACGAGGCGCCTGATCAGGACGGGGCCGTGTCGGAGGCACGTCTTGCAGAACTGGCCCAGCGGTTCGAACGTCTGGTGGCTGCACCGCTGTTACCGCGGGGCCTTGCGCTCTTGTGCAGTCCCGATGACGAGGCCGCGCGTGCCATGCGCGCCTGGGTCGAGGCCGAAGGCGGTGCGCTCATGGTCCTTGCCGAGCCGGACGTTCCTGCGCCCTGGCTGGGCATCCATGCCGCGCGCCTCGATGTCTGCCTTGTCGATGCCGACCTGCATGGCGACACGGAAGAGACTGTTGCCTATTGCCTTGCCCTGCGCCGTGCCGCCCCGGGCCTGCCGGTCGTCATCCTGTCGAGCGAGGTCCAGGCACATGACTTCACCCCCGCGCGGATGGATGTGTGCGATGTGGCGCTGCGCACCCCGCTCAGCCGGACAGCCTTTGTGCTGGGTTTGCAGGCGGCCTATCGCAACGCGCGCACCGGCTTTGACGAAAGCGGCGACGATCCGGTGTCGTGAAGACGGTCGGTCAGCGCCGAGACATCCCCGCGCGGCACGCCGATATGATCAAGGTAGCGCGGAACCGACCCGTAGGTCGCGGCAAGATGCGCAAGCGTCTGGCGCATGGTCGCCTCGGGCGCGGCAAGCAGCCGGGCATAGGCCTGCACGTCACGCCCATCTCGCGCGGCTGCCTCGAGGAAGGTCGCGACAAGACCCGAAATCAGCCCCTCGGTCAGGGCATAATCCGCGACGATATCGTCGGTGCCAACCTCGGCCAGGCCCAGCAGCAGCGCTGCCACCAGACCTGTGCGGTCCTTTCCGGCGGTGCAGTGAAACATCACCGCCCCCTCGTCGGCACGGGCGATCAGCACCATGATCTCGCGCAGGGCTTCGTGCCGGTCGTCCAATGCGCTGCGATAGAAACCCACGAGCGGACAATCCCCCGCACCAGCCGCGGCCAGCGCAGCGGGGGCCAGCGAATCGAACAGCGGCTGGTGGACATATTGCACGCCCGCACGCGCACGGAAGGGGTTGGGGCCCTGGGCGATCTCGGCCTCGGTCCGCAGGTCGATGACCGTTGACAGACCCTCCTGCTGCAGGCGCGCCTGCCCGTCCTCGCCAAGGTCATGCGGGCTGTCGGCACGCAGGAACCTCCGCCACGCCGTCTGTGTTCCGCGCGCCGTTCCATAGCCACCGAGATCACGGATGTTGTGCACGCCGGCCATGGCGATATGACGACGATCGAGGCTCATGCGAAGGCCCTCAGACGGGCGGCGTCGATCATACCCACTTCGCGGCCTTCGGGCAGCAGTGGCACGAAATGCACCGAAAGGTTGCCCTCCTCGACCCGGCACAGGCCGAAGCCGGCCCCTTCTACGATGCGCAGCCCATCTTCGTGAAGGACGTCGATGGTGGAATGCAGCCCCGCCGACACCACAAGCGGCACGCCCCGCCAAAGGCTCATACGGTTCATGTGGATATGCCCCGACAAGATTCCGAGGACCGGGTGCACCTCGATCAATGAGGCCAGCCGCGCGGTGGAGCCATCATCGAGGCACGTCCAGGGCAGGGCGTTCTCGTCTGTTTTCGGCGGATGATGCGCGACGATCAGCTTGGGCAGGTCGGGATGGCGTGCCATCGCGTCGGCAAGCCACTCCACCTGCGCCTCGTCAAGCGCACCGGCAACCCGCCCCGGCACCGAGGTGTCGAGCGTGACCACATGCACGCCCCCCAGAACGATGTCGTGGTCATGAGACGATTCGGACCCGGCGCGCCCGAAGACATCATGAAACGAGGCGCGGCGGTCGTGATTGCCAAGGGCCAGCACCACCGGCACCGGGAACGCCTCGATCAGGGGGCGCAGGGCGGCATAGCTCTCCCTGTCACCACGGTCGACGAGATCACCGCTCATGACGACGAAGTCAGGCGCATGGCGCAGCGTGGGGATGGCACCCGCGATCCGGCCCAGCAGGGCGGCCTTGGCCTCATGATTGGTGCCGGCCGAAAGATGGATGTCCGTGAGGTGCAGGAAGCGCGTCATGTCAGATGCCCGATGCGACAAGGAGGGAGCGTGTATAGTCGTGGCGGGGCCGGGCTACAATGCCGGCAGTATCGCCGAACTCCACGCAATCGCCATGCCGCATCACCAGCATCTGGTCGCAGATGCAGGCGACGACCGCAAGGTCATGGCTGATGAAGACCATGGCGAGGCCAAGATCCTCCTGCAGGTCCATCAGCAGGTTGAGAATCTGTGCCTGCACCGAGACATCCAGCGCCGAAACGGCCTCATCGGCCACCAGAAGTGCGGGCCGCGTGACAATGGCCCGGGCAATGGCGATCCGCTGGCGCTGCCCGCCGGAGAATTCATGGGGGTATTTCTCGCCGTCACGGGCGCGCAGGCCGACCTGGTCCAACGCCTCTGCGATCCGGCGGTCGATGCCCTCCGCTCGCATCACCCGCAGTGGCTCGGCGATGGACCACGCCACCGTGCGGCGCGGATCGAGAGAGCCGAACGGATCCTGAAACACCATCTGGAAGCGCTGGCGCGCCTGGCGCAGCGCGGCGGCTCCCAGGCGGTTGATGTCCTGCCCCTCGAACAGGACCGCGCCCTCGTCAGGCGCTTCGAAGGCCATGATCATGCGCGCCAGCGTCGATTTGCCCGAACCGGATTCGCCCACGACACCCAGGGTCTGCCCACGCTCCAGCACAAAGGAGACATCGTTCACGGCCGTCAGCACCGGCGGCGACCTCAGCAGCGCCTCGCGCGGCATCCGGTAGCGGCGGGTCACGCCCCGCACCTCCAGAAGCGGCGCGCTCATGTGACGGCCCCGGCACGGCCCGGCGCGGCAGGTGCCAGAAGGTGGCAGGAAGCCTCCTGTCCGCCGTCAAGGACATGGGCGACCGGCCGCGTGCCGGCGCATTGCGCGATCTCCTGGCTACAGCGGCCCGAGAAGCGGCAACCGGCCGGCAGGTCGAACAGCGGCGGCACATTGCCGGGGATCGTGACCAGCCGCCGCCGCCGACCGTCCGCGCCGCGGCCGCGATCGCCCAGCCCGGGCCGCGCGCCCAGAAGACCTATCGTATAGGGATGGCGGGGGGCGGAAAGCACCTGTGCGGTCGGGCCGCGCTCGACCACATCACCGCCATACATCACGGCAATGGTCTGGGTCGCGCGCGCCACGGCGGCGAGATCGTGGCTGATGAACACCAGTGCCATGTTGCGGGTCTCCGACAGGCGGACCAGCAACTCGATGATGCGCAAAGCCACGTTCGCATCCAGTGCCGTGGTGGGCTCATCGGCCACCAGCAGGCCCGGATTGCAGGTCAGCGCCAGAGCGATCAGCACCCTCTGGCGCTGCCCCCCCGAGATCTCGTGCGGGTACTGGCGCAGCCGGGCGGCAGGCTCGGGGATGCCGACCTCCTCGAACAGGGCAATGGCGCGGTCACGGGCCTCGGCGCGTGACAGGCCCTCGTGGACCAGCAGCGGCTCCATCACCGTGTCGCCGATCCGGGAGAGAGGGTTGAGCGCGGCCATCGGCTCCTGGAAGATCATGGCCACATCGCGCGCCCGGTGACGGCGCCACACCGCCTCGGAGGCGCCGGCAAGGTCGCGCCCGTTCAGACGGATCGCGCCGCTGACCACTGCTGCGTCGGGCACCATTCCCATCAGGCACAGCCCCAGCATCGACTTGCCGCAGCCGGACTCGCCCACGATGCCCAGCCGGGCGCCTGCCTCGATGCGCAGGCTCGCCTCGCGCAGGGCAAGAGCCTCGCCAAAGGCCACGGATACACGATCAAGCTCCATCATGCGCGGCGGCTCCGGGACAGGCGCGGGTCGGTGATGTCGCGCAACCCGTCGCCCAGCAGGCTGAAGCCAAGGACGGCCAGCACGATGCAAAGGCCGGGATAGATGGCCAGTTGCGGCGCCATGAACATCAGTGTCTGTGCCTCGGACAACATGCGCCCCCACGATGGCGAAGGCGGCTGCGCGCCCAGCCCGAGGTAGGAAAGTGCCGCCTCGGCCAGAATGGCGACGGCGAATTCGATCGTGGCCTGAACGATCACCGGGGCGGCGATGTTGGGCAGGATATGGTCGCGGGAGATGGCAAGCTTGCCCTGCCCCGCCGCCCGGGCAGCAGCCACGTATTCACGCGTCCATATCTGGTTGGCCGAAGCCCGCGAGACCCGCGCGAACACCGGGATGTTGATGAAGGCGATCGCCGCCACGGCAATGGTCAGCGATGGCCCGAAGACCGCCGAGAGCATGATCGCGAACAGCAGCGCCGGAAAGGCAAAGCCGATGTCGGCGATGCGCATGACCAGATCCTCCACCCAGCCGCCGACGGCCGAGGCGAACAGGCCCAGAACCACCCCGATGGAACCGCCGATCAGGACCGCGACAAGCGCAACCGTCATGGAGTTCCGTGCCGCCACCATCAGTTGCGAGACGACATCACGGCCCAGCTGGTCCGTCCCCAGCCAGTAGAGATCGCTGGGCCCCTGGAATCGCCCGCGTACATTCATGGCCACGTGGTCGTGCGGGGTCCAGACGAGCGAGAGGGCCGCCACACCGACGACAAGGGACACCAGCACCGCGCCGATGATCAGATTGACCGGAAGCCGCGGCATCAGTTGCGCCCCTTCAGACGGGGATCGATCATGACATACAGCACATCGACGATGAAGTTCGTGGTCACGACGATCACCGCAAAGAGCATGACCAGCGCCTGCACCGTGGGCAGGTCGCGGTTGGAGATCGATTGAAAGATCAGCCGCCCGAGACCCGGCAGGTAGAAGACATTCTCGATCACGATGGTTCCGGTCACAAGCGAGGCGAATTGCAGCCCGACGATGGTGACGATCGGCACCAGCGCGTTGGGCAGGATATGACGCCACAGCACCCGCCGGTGCGAAAAGCCGGTGGCCCGCGCAGTGCGCACATAATCCAGCCGCATCACCTCAAGCGCGGAAGACCGCGTCACCCGGGCCAGAACGGCCGCCTGAACCAGCGCAAGCGCCGCCGTCGGCAGAACAAGCGAACGAGCCGCCGCGACCGGGTCGGACCAGCCGGGAAAGCCGCCCGGCGGCAGCCATTGCAGCTTGACCGCGAACAGCAGCACCAGAAGGATCGACAGCCAGAACGATGGCACCGCGATCCCGATCTGGGCGACGAACATCACGCCCCAGTCGCCGGGCTTGCCGTGATTGGCCGCCGCCCCGATGCCAAGGCTGAGCGCGAGGATCACCGTCACCACCATGCCGCTGATCGCCAGTGACACCGTCATGGGCAGCCGCTCCACGATCAGCTCCGAGACAGGCACGCGGAACGAATGACTGGTGCCGAAATCCCCGACCAGCGCCCCCGTCACCCAGGAGATATAGCGGATATGGACCGGGTCGTTCAGGCCCAGCTGGCGGCGCAGGTTCTCCAGCGCCTCGTCGGAGGCCTCGATGCCGAGAATGGTCAGCGCCGGATCGCCCGGCAGCACGTTCATCACACCGAACACGACCACCGATACGGTGATCAACGTGAGCACGAAGCCCACTGTCCGGCGAAGCAGGAAATAGCCCATGCGGGGAGTCTTTCGATACGGCGCCGCGGGCGGTTGCCCGCCCGCGGC
>JAFIEC010000200.1 GCA_020832725.1 Paracoccaceae bacterium
CCCTCGAAATCGGTCAGCGGCACAAGCCCGGTCGTGTTATGCCCCGGATAAAGGCTTGCGCCATCAGGGGGGCGGTTGGCGTCGATGACATAGCGGTGAAACGTGGCCCGCACCACGCTGACCCCGGGCAGCAGGCCATCATAGAGCCGATCGACATGCCAGTCGGTATCGGCAAGCGCCCCGCCCACATCGTTGAGCCGGGCGCGAATGTCGTCGGGGACGCCGGTGCCGGTATGGGGCATGCCCAGAACCACCGGGCCGTCGCCACGGATGACCTCGACGGCGCTCATGCCGACAGTTCCGGAAAGGGCATGCCGCAAGCCGCCAGAAGCCCCCCATCCCGGACAAGGCCCGCCGCGATTTCCAGCTCGGGGCCCAGGATGCGATCGTCATCCAGCGCCGGGACATCGGCCCGCAGCCGGGCCATCGCGGCGCGCAATGCCGCCGAGGTTTCCAGCGGCGCGCGAAACTCCACCCCCTGGACCGCGCACAAGGCCTCGATCCCGAGGATGTGCTCCAGATTGGTGCACATCGGCTGCAGCCGCCGGGCGCCGTGGGCAGCCATGCTGACATGATCCTCCTGATTTGCCGATGTGGGGGTGGAATCGGTCGAGCAGGGATTGGCGAGATGCTTGTTCTCGCTCATCAATGCCGCTGACGTCACTTCGGCGATCATGAGGCCCGAGTTCAGCCCGGGAGAGCGGGTCAGGAAGGGCGGCAGATCGAAGCTCAGCGCTGGGTCCACCATCAATGCGACCCGGCGCTGGGCGATGGCGCCGACCTCGGCCAGCGCAAGGGCGATCATGTCGGCGGCAAAGGCCACGGGCTCGGCGTGGAAATTGCCGCCCGAGACGATGCCGGTCTCCAGCACCAGCGGATTGTCGGTCGCGGCGTTCGCCTCGATCTGCAGCGTCGTGGCCGCCTGCCGCATCAGGTCCATCGCGGCACCGGTCACCTGCGGCTGGCAGCGGATGCAATAGGGATCCTGCACGCGGGTGTCACCGTCGCGATGGCTCTCGCGGATGGCGCTGCCCTCCATGAGCAGACGCATGGTCGCGGCCGCCTCGATCTGTCCGCGGTGGCCGCGCAGGGCGTGGATGCCCGGCTGCAGCGGCTCGGTCGAACCCATGATCGCATCGGTCGACAGACAGGAAACCAGCAAAGCGTTGGCCGCCGCGCGCCAACCGGCGAACAGCCCGGCCAGAGCCGCCGCAGTGGAGAACTGCGTGCCGTTGATCATCGCCAGCCCCTCCTTGGGGCCGAGGGCAACCGGAGACAGGCCCGCAGCGGCAAGGGCCTCCGCCCCCGGCAGGCGACGACCAGCGACATCTGCCGCGCCCTCGCCGATCATCACCGCCGTCATGTGGGCCAGCGGCGCAAGATCACCCGAAGCCCCGACAGAGCCCTGCACCGGCACGACCGGGACCACACCCGCAGCCAGCATCCCCTCCAGCAGGGCGATCACCTCCCAGCGCACGCCCGATGCGCCCCGCCCGAGGCTGAGAAGCTTGAGCGCGATCATCAGGCGCACCAGCGCTGCATCGGCCGCAGGACCGACGCCCGCGCAGTGAGAGCGGATCAGGTTGCGCTGCAGGGTCGCCGTGTCGGCCGACGCGATCCTGACGCTGGCCAGCTTGCCGAAGCCGGTGTTCACCCCATAGACTGCGCGCGTCCCGGCGGCTGCCTCGGCCACCCGTTTCGCCGCGATCTCGACCGGAATGCGGCAGGCACGGGCCAGCCGGACCGGCCCCGTGCCCCGCCATATCCGTTCCAGCTGGGCAAGTCCGGTCGCGCCCGGGACAAGCTCTTCGATCATGCCCTGATCCTTCGGTAGAGGGGGTTGAAGCCGATGCGATAGGCCAGCTCTGCCGGGTCCTCCACATCCCAGATGCACAGATCGGCCCGGAGCCCGGGCGCGATCCGCCCCCTGTCGGCCAGACCGAGCGCCCGTGCGGCATGACGGGTCACGCCTGCCAGCGCCTCTTCGGTGGTCAGCCCGAAGAGCGTGCAGGTCATGTTCATCGCCAGCAGAAGCGAGGTCATCGGAGAGGAGCCCGGGTTGCAATCGGTCGCCACCGCCATCGGAACGCGGGCAGACCGCAAGGCCTCCACCGGCGGTGCCTGCGTCTCGCGCAGGGTATAGAATGCCCCGGGCAGGAGCACCGCCACCGTGCCCGCCCGGGCCATGGCCGCCACTCCTGCGGCATCGAGATATTCCAGATGATCCGCCGACAGCGCCCCGTGTCGGGCCGCAAGCGCGGCACCGCCCTGATTGGATAGCTGCTCGGCATGGATCTTGACCGGCAGGCCCAGTGCCCTGGCCTCGGCGAACAGCAGCTCGACCTCCTCCGGCGTGAACGCGATGGTCTCGCAAAAGGCGTCGACAGCGTCCACCAGCCCTTCGGCATGGGCCGCGCGCAGAGCGGGAAGGCAGACATCCCGCAGATACTCCCCCCCCTCGGGCGGACGGGCATGAAGGCCCAGAAAGCTCGTGCGCACCTCTATGGGCCGCAGGCGCGAGATGGCCCGCGCGGCACGCAGCATGGCAAGCTCGGTCTCATGATCCAGCCCGTAGCCCGACTTGATCTCGATGGTGCACACCCCTTCGCGGATCAGGGCATCGACCCGGGGCAGCGCCAGCTCCACCAACCGAGCCTCGCCGGCGCCACGCGTCGCGCGGACAGTGGACAGGATGCCCCCGCCCTGCCGGGCGATCTCGGCATAGCTGGTCCCCTGAAGCCGGGCGGCGAACTCGCCCGCTCGCTGGCCGCCGTGAACGACATGGGTATGGCAGTCGATCAGGCCCGGCGTGACCAGCCGCCCCCCCAGATCCTCCCGGGGCAGGCGGGCGAAGGGGCCCGGCAGCTCGGCGCGCGGCCCGGTCCAGGCGATCCTGCCGTCAAGAACAGCGATAGCCGCATCAGCCAGCAGTGCCGGCTGTCCGTCGTCCATGGCGGCGACGGCGCAGCCCATGAGGACACCCTCGTCCATATGTCCCTCATCCCGTTTCTGGTCCGCGGAACTGCCCGGCGACCCTTGTCGGAGAATATAATGTCTGCACATAATAGCCCTGTCAACGCGACGGACGGGTGAGAGAGAAATGCAGACACTCTGGGCCAGGCAGGCGCTGTTACCGGATGGTTGGGCCGGGGATGTGCGGATCGACATCGGCAGCGACGGGCGGATCGCGGCGGTGGAGCGCGAAGCCGCACCTTGGGAACCCCGCCATGCAATCGTGCTTCCAGCGCCTGCGAATCTGCATTCCCACGCATTCCAGCGCGCCATGGCCGGGCTGACCGAGGCCCGAGGCCCCGACCCGTCAGACAGCTTCTGGACGTGGCGGCGGCTGATGTATCGCTTCCTCGACCGGCTCTCGCCCGACGCTGTGGAGGACATCGCCGCCGTCGTGCAGATGGAGATGCTGGAGGCGGGATACGCCTGCAGCGTGGAATTCCATTACCTGCACCACAATCCCGACGGCCGCCCCTATGGGGATGTCGCCGAGATGTCGCGGCGCATCATGGCGGCGGCCGCGACCACCGGGATCGGCCTGACGCTGCTGCCCGTGCTCTACAGCTTCGGGGGCTGCGACAGGCGGCCATTGGGGCCGGGGCAGGTGCGCTTCGGCTGTGGGCCGGACGATTTCGCCCGCCTGCACCGCGCCGCGGCCGAGGGGCTGGCGGACATGCCCGCCGATGCGCGGATCGGCGTCGCCCCTCACAGCCTGCGCGCCGTGGACCGTGCCGGCCTCGATCTGGCGCTGCAGACGGGCAACGGGCCGATCCATATGCATCTGGCGGAACAGGAGGGAGAGGTCACGGAAGTGGAGGCGACACTGGGCGCGCGTCCTGTGCGCTGGCTGATGGACAACCTGCCGGTGGATGACCGCTGGTGCCTGATCCATTGCACCCAGATGCTGCCCGACGAGACCCGCGCCCTCGCCGCGACGGGGGCGGTCGCCGGGCTTTGTCCGATCACCGAGGCCTCGCTGGGTGACGGCATTTTCGACGGGGTGCGCTGGGCGGGCGCTGGCGGGCGGTTCGGCATCGGCTCCGACAGCAACATCCGGATCGCCCTGACAGAAGAGTTGCGCATGCTGGAGTATTCCCAGCGCCTGCGGGACCACACCCGGGCCGCCATGGCACGACCCGACGCCTCGACCGGGCGGGTGCTCTTCGCAGGCGCCGTGGAGGGTGGCGCACAGGCTGCGGGCCGCGAGAGTGGCGCCATCGCGCCGGGCAGATGGGCCGACCTGATCACGCTGGACGAGGCGGCACCCGACCTCGCCGGGCTGGCAGGCGACATGTTGCTGGACAGCTGGATCTTTGCTGCGGGAGAAGGCCGGGTGCGCGATGTCTGGGCTGCAGGTCGGCACGTGGTGAAGGAAGGCCGTCACATCGCCCGCGAGGCGATCACCCGGCGCTATCTGGCCTGCTGCGCCGGTCTGCGCGATGCCCTCTGATCCATCGCCACGGATCGCCGCAGGTCATGAGACACCGCCTGCGCCGGAGGCGATAACCTGGCAAACCATCCGCGCGCGCGCGCTGTCACGGTTGCGAAGCGGCGCCTGGGCACCGGGCGAGCTGATCCCGAACGAGGCCGCGCTTGCGACCGAGTTCGGGTGCGCCCGCGCCACGGTGAACCGGGCCCTGCGCGATCTCGCCGAGGCCGGCTATCTGGAGCGGCGGCGCAAGGCGGGCACCCGTGTCGTGCGCAACCCCGTGCGCAAGGCGACCCTGTCCATCGCCATCATTCGTGACGAAATCGAGGCCGGCGGGCACAGCTATGAATACCGGCTGCTGTCCCGGCGCATGGCACCCCCCCCACGCGCGGTGCAGGATGCCCTCGGGACCAACACCCACCCCTGTCTTCATGCCTGCGCCCTTCATCTCGCCGATGGCATACCCCGCGTGCACGAGGAGCGATGGGTGGACCCGGGAGGTGCGCCGGGCCTGATGGAGGTCGATCTGGCCACCACGGGGGCCAATGCCTGGCTTGTGGAAAATGTGCGTTATACCGAGGGCACGCTGTCCCTCTCTGCGGCGGCGGCAGAGGCGCACATTGCCGCGCACCTGGGCTGCGCGCCCGGCTCGGCTGTGTTCGTGCTGGAGCGCGTCACCCGGATGCGGGAGACCGCGATCACCTGGGTGCGGATGACCTATGCGCCCGGGTATCGCATGACCACGGCAATATGATGATGTCCGCCTCGCTGCCTCAAGCCGGGCCGGGGGCGGCCCCGCTTGCGAGGGTGCGTGGAACGATGTCGCCCGCGCCGATCGCAGCGCCACGCAGCCGCCTGCCCTCGGATTGCAGAAAGCCATGCAACTCGCGCCCCAGGGGCTTGTCGAAAGCGCCGGTGTGCCAGGCCAGGTAATAGGGTTCCGGCAGGGCCAGGCGCAGATCGAACGGGCAGACCAGCCGCCCGGCCGCCACATCCTGCGCAATCATCGCGCCCTGCCCCAGCACGATACCGCGCCCGTTAACCGCCGCCTCGATCGCAGCCGAGGACAGCGACAGCGTCAGCGCAGGCGCCCGCGCTGCGGCACCCGCCCCCAGACGCAGGGCGAAATCCGTCCAGTCGGGCGGGGGGCGATGGCTCTGGTCCCATTCCACATGCAGCAACGGCCCGTCGAGCAGGTCGCGCGGATGCTTCGGCCGCAACTCCGACAGAAGCCCGGGCGCGCAGGCGGGGCTGACCCAGTCGCGGAACAGCTCCAGATGACGGGTATAGGCACGCCCCGCTTCGCCATAGGTCACACGGAAGTCGAGCATATCGTCCAGCGGCGCCTCCCGCTCGGCGGCCAGCAATCGCACGGACGCTCCTGGCGCGTCAGCGGTCCAGTCGATCAGCAGCGGCGAGAGCCATTTCCCGGCCAGAGACGGCAGGCAGGACACGACAAGCCGCGCACCGCGCGCGATATCGGCCAACCGCCTGTGGGTTCCGCGAATCTGGCCGAACGCACTTGCCAGACCCGCCGCATAATGGGTTCCCCAGGTGGTGAGAGCCACCCCGCGGCCCCGCCGCTCGAACAGCGACACTTGCAGGATAGCCTCCAGCGCGCGCAATTGCTGGCTGACCGCACTGGGGCTGATCGCCAGCTCCTGCGCGGCGGCGGAGACCGTGCCATGACGGGCAACAGCCTCGAAGACCTGAAGGGCGCGGATCGGCGGCAGCGGGGTGGCCATGGGGAGTCCGTGAAGCTGTGCTTCACAACGATGAAGCGGACTGCGCGTTTACGCAAACAAAAGCGCGGTTACACTGGGCCAACGGCAGGGAGCGCCACATGTTTGTTCGCAACGCCTGGTATGTCGCCGCCTGGAGCAGCGAGATCGGCACGGCCCTCACTGCGGTGAGGATGCTTGACGAGGCGATCGTGCTGACCCGCATGAGCGACGGCCGCATTGCCGCGCTCGAGGATGCCTGCCCGCACCGCAAGCTGCCGCTCAGCATGGGTCGCCGGAAGGGCGACACAGTGGAATGTGGCTATCACGGGCTCACCTTTGACAGCAGCGGTGCCTGCACGCGGGTTCCGGGGGCAGAGCGGGTGCCCCACCGGGCGCGCGTGCATGCCTACCCGGTTGTGGAACGCTATGGGCTGATATGGCTCTGGATGGGCGATCCCGCGCTTGCCGATCCGGAGTTGGTGTTCGAGGTCGCCCATTGGGGCAACCCGGCCTGGGGCGTGAACGCAGGCGACGCGATGGAGGTCGATTCCAACTACCTCTATCTCACCGACAACCTGCTGGATCCCAGCCATGTGGCCTGGGTCCACCCGACAAGTTTCGGTAATGCCGCCTGCGAGGAGACCCCTCTGGAGACAACGCTCACCGATACCGGGGTGATCGTCTGGCGCTGGATGAAGGGGGTAGAGCCCGCCCCCTTCTACAAGCAGTTCCTGCGCTTTGACGGGCCCTGCGACCGCAAGCAGCATTACGAGGTATGCATGCCAGGCCATGCGATCATCCGCGCGATCTTTGTGCCCGCCAGAACCGGTGGCGAGGGGCGCGACCTGCCGCCCGAGACGTTCATCATGGACAGCTTCAACTTCATGACCCCCGTGGACGCCTCGTCCACGCGCTATTTCTGGTTCCAGATGCGCAATTTCGCCCCCGGCGATGCCGAGGTGTCTGCGCTGTTCGCCAAATCGGTCAGGGGCGCCTTCGAGGAGGATCGTGTGGTACTGGAAGCGGTCCAGAGGGGAATGGACTCGATGCGCACGCCCCATATCGACCTTGGTATCGATTCCGGGCCAAAGCGCTTTCGTCAGATGGTCGCGCGTCGTCTCTCCGAGGAACGGCCCGGCAGAGAAGCCGCCGAATGAGCGCCCGTGCGGAACCCTCGCCGGGGCTGCCCCCGCTGGATGAGCGCATCGCGGCGCTGCCAACCTATATTTCCGGGATGTCGCTGTCAGAAATGCAGCGCCTCAGCGGGCGGAGCGATCTTGCGCGTATGGCCAGCAACGAGAACCCCGATGGCTGCGCCCCCGGGGTGCTCGCAGCCCTCTCGGGCGCGGTGCTGGAGCCGTGGCGTTATGCGGACCCGGCCTGCGCGGCCCTGCGCGGCGCGCTGGGCAAGCTGACCGGCATCGCCCCCGGGCGGATCGTCATGGGCAACGGGTCGGAGGAGATGATCCTGGCCGCCGCGCGTGTGATCCTCGGCCCGGGCAAGGCGCTGCTGACGGTGCTGCCAAGCTTCGGGCTGCATGGCATATGTGCGCGATCCGTAGGCGCCGAGGTACGGCATGTGACAATGACGCCCGGGGGCAGTTTCGATATCGCCGGGCTCGAGCGGGAATTGTCGCGCAGACCGGCCATGCTCGCCTTTTCCAGCCCTTGGAACCCCGTGGGTACGGCCCTCGACACTGCGGATCTCGCCCGGCTTCTGGCCGCGGCCGAGCCAGGGCACACGGCCATTCTCTTCGACGAGGTGTATTTCGAATATGCCGATCCCGCGACCCGGCCTGATGTCCTCTCGATGCTCGTGTCGTGGGGCGGGCGCTGGGCAGTGCTGCGCAGTTTTTCCAAGGCTTACGGCCTTGCAGGGCTGCGGGTCGGCTATGCGCTTTGCTCGGACGCTGAGCTCGCCGCCACGATGACCAATGCGCGCACCCCCTTCAACGTGAATGCCGCGGCACAGGCCGGAGCGATGGCGGCACTTGCCGATCAGGAATGGATGCGTGGCTCGGTCGCTCGCTGCACTGCTGAAAGGGAGCGGGTGGCAGAGGCACTGGGAGCGTTGGGGTTCCCGATGACCCCGTCGCAGACGAATTTCCTGTTCATCGACTGCGGAGCCGATGCCGAGGAGGCCGCCACGGGCCTGCTGCGTTCCGGGATCGTCGTGAAACCGTGGCGGGAGGCGGGATACGAGCGGTTCCTGCGCGTCACGATCGGCACGCCTTCCGAGAACGATCGGCTGATCGCCGCCATGGCCGGCTTGCCGCGCGCATCGCAGCCGGAGGAACACCCCGAGTGATCCGGCCCGACGCTGCTGGTCCGGCACCCCTTGAGGGCCTGCGGGGGCGGTAACGGGCGCACATCCCGGCCACACCGGGCTCCACAATGGCCTCCGCTACGGGCAGTTCACAGGTGAGGCGAGGTGAGGCCAGGTCAGATTCCTTACCCGCGGCGGGATTTCTGCTCTATTCTGCCCAAAGGGAGGAACTGGGCACTGGCGAGGGTCGGTCACCATATCGAGCGCGTGGTGCAGACCGCGCGTGACCCGGCAGCCGCCGGACGCTCCCGTCTGGCTGCGTCGTGGCGCCGGTCGCTGGAGCATCATGGCCTCGATCCCGGGCAGAAGCGGTCGGTCCGCCGCATTGCGCCGGATGATCTCTCGGAGAGACGCGCGCGCTCCGATGCCCTTGTCCACGCGGCCACTGCCCGGCTTGATGGTCTCTACCAGATGCTCGCAAGTTCGGGGTGCGGTGTGCTGCTGACCGATGCCGAGGGGGTCGTGCTGGAATTCCGGACATCGGATGCCGACAGGGATGTGTTCGCAGCCTGGGGCCTGTGCCCCGGCGCGGACTGGTCTGAAGCCTCGGAGGGAACGAACGGCATCGGCACCTGCATTGCCGAGGCACGCCGGGTCATCATTCACCGCGATGATCATTTCCACGCCCGGAACACCGCCATGAGCTGCATGGACGCGCCCATCTTCGGACCAGATGGTGCGCTGATCGGGGCGCTGGATGTATCGTCGGCGCGATCCGACCAGACCGAGAGTTTCAATCGCCTGATCGCCGCGATGGTCGCCCAGACGGCACGGCAGATCGAGACGGATGCGTTCCGCGCCTCTTTCCCGCGGGCGCGCATCCTGGTGGCCGAGACGCCCGACGCCGATGCGGCTACGCTTCTGGCGGTGGATGCCGACGATATCGTCGTCGGCGCCACGCGGGCGGCGCGGCGGGCGTTCGGCTTTGCCCTCTGCGGACCGTTCACGAGCGTTCCTGCAGCCGACATCCTCGGACGCGACGACGGACCCACCGGTTTCGAAAAGGCCGAGCGCGCGGCCGTCATTCGCGCCCTGACCCGCGCCAGCGGCAATGTCAGCGAGGCGGCCCGTGCCCTCGGAATCGGACGTGCGACGCTCTATCGCCGCATGAAACGCCTCGGCCTCGAAGACCGGGCGTGAACCTGTCTCAGAACTGAGACACCCGCCCCCATCCCCTGCACCGGACGGGATGACGCGGGTGGCACATCCTGTGATCCTTCCTCCATCCGCACAGAGAAGAACCGGCGGAACAACGGAGGAGACCACCATGAACGAGATGACCCAGACCACAGGCACGCAGGCCTCGCCCTTCAGGCTTCGCTATGACAATTTCATCGGAGGCTCATTTGTGCCGCCGGTCAACGGGCGCTACTTCGACAACATCACGCCGATCGACGGGACGGTTGTCTGCGAGGTGGCCCGCTCGGATGCGGCGGATATCGAGCTCGCACTCGATGCCGCCCACGCAGCCCGGGCGGCCTGGGGCAAGACCCCGGCTGCGGAGCGCTCCAACATCCTGCTGCGGATCGCGGACCGCATGGAGGAGAACCTCGACCTGCTCGCCACCGCCGAGACCTGGGACAACGGCAAGCCGATCCGGGAGACGACAGCGGCCGACATCCCGCTCTCGATCGATCACTTCCGCTATTTCGCGGGCGCCCTGAGGAGCCAGGAGGGCTCCATGTCCGAGATCGATGCCGATACCGTGGCCTACCATTTCCACGAGCCTCTGGGCGTCGTGGGGCAGATCATTCCGTGGAACTTCTCGATCCTGATGGCCGCGTGGAAGCTTGCACCGGCACTCGCGGCGGGCAATTGCATCGTGCTGAAACCCGCCGAGCAGACGCCCGCCGCCATCATGGTGCTGGCCGAACTGATTGCCGATCTGCTGCCTGCCGGCGTGCTCAACATTGTCAACGGCACGGGCACCGAGGTCGGCGCGCCGCTTGCCAGCAGCAGGCGGATCGCCAAGATCGCCTTCACCGGCTCCACCCAGACCGGCCGCAAGATCATGCAGGCCGCGACGGAGAACCTCATTCCGGTAACGCTGGAACTGGGCGGCAAGTCGCCCAACATCTTCTTTTCCGATGTCATGGCCCAGGACGATGCCTTCCTCGACAAGGCAGTCGAGGGGTTCGTCCTCTTCGCCTTCAACCAGGGCGAAGTCTGCACCTGCCCCTCCCGCGCCCTGATTCAGGAGGACATCTACGAAGCCTTCATCGCGCGGGCGATCGCCCGGGTGAAGGCCATCCGCCAGGGCGACCCGCGCGATCCGGCCACCATGGTCGGGGCCCAGGCCAGCCAGGAACAGCAGGACAAGATCCTCTCCTACCTGACCATAGGCCGCGAGGAAGGGGCCGAAGTCCTCATCGGTGGCGATGCCGCCCATGTGCCCGGACTCGAGAACGGGTTCTACATCCAGCCCACCATCCTGAAAGGCCACAACGGGATGCGGGTTTTCCAGGAAGAGATCTTCGGTCCCGTCGTCTCGGTGACCACCTTCCGCGACGAGGAAGAAGCGCTGCAGATCGCCAATGACACGATGTATGGTCTCGGTGCCGGCGTCTGGTCGCGCGATGCCAACCGCTGCTACCGCTTTGGCCGGGCAATCGAGGCCGGGCGGGTCTGGGTCAACAACTACCACGCCTATCCGGCCCATGCGGCCTTTGGCGGCTACAAGCAGTCGGGCATCGGGCGGGAGAACCACAAGATGATGCTGGACCATTACCAGCAGACCAAGAACATCCTGATGAGCTACAATCCGAACAAGCTCGGCTTCTTCTGATCCGCCGGGAGCGCGAACGAACGGACCCGTGCCCAGGCGCGGGTCCGTCTTGCGACACGCCGGGTGCGCGCTGTCGCGAAACGCCTGCGGTGGGCCAGAAAAACCGAGCACAGAACCACACCCGACACGCGCGCGCCGACCTGGCCGCTCCGGCTCCTGACCCGGCCCCCGATCCGCCCCCGCCCCGAAACCCCGTCGAAATTCAGGCCGGACGTATTCCGGTGCCGATACCGCCCCTCGGAGGTTGTGCTGCTCAATGCCCCCCAGTCGCCGCCAGCGCAATCACCGACCATATCCCGACCCGGGCAGCACCGGCAGCGGGAGCCGGGTCGCACCATCCGCCGGTACCACGCCGCAACGTTGTCTCCCGGTTCGGGCAGGCGCAGGCGCAGGCACAGGCACAGGCACAGGCAC
>JAFIEC010000211.1 GCA_020832725.1 Paracoccaceae bacterium
CCCAATATTCACCCACAAAGAACTTGGGCGAATGTCTGAAGACGGGCAGGCCCGCCGCCGCCAGCTGGCCCGCCAACAGGGCGAAGCCCGGCCGGCGCGGGGAAAGATCCGCGCCGGCCCCCTCGGAGGCGGCAAGGCTCATCGCGAGACCTCCTCCGGCGGCGGCGCGGGCCTGCGATGGAACAACGCCCCCTTCCACCACAGCTTGAGGGCCTGCCAGTGGATGAGCCCCAGCACCCGGCGCGAGCCGAAGGGCCGGGCCAGCGCCGCGCGCAATATGGCGCCATTGGTCAGCGGGGCCCGCAGGCCCATCAGCGTGGCGATCAGCCCGCCCGCCCCATGGCCGTAATCGATGCGGATGAAGACCCGGTCGGGGCGGATGTCGAACCGGAAGGTATAGCCCCCCTCCATCGGCTGGAAGGGAGAGACGTGAAACACCTTGCGCGCGGTCAGGACCTGATCGGGGCGGATGGGGGACAGATCCGCATTGTGGCACAGGTAGGAATGCCGGTCGCCAAAGGTGTTGCTCACCTCGGGCACCACCACCCGCAGCGCGCCTTCGCGGTCATGCACCAGCCAGAAGCTGACAGGGTTGAACACATGCCCCAGCACCCGCGGCTGCGCCATCAGCAACAGCCGGCCGTCGCAGACCGCGCCCAGATCATGGGCCGCCAGCACCTCGCGCAGCCATGCAGCGCCCCGCCCCGCGCGCGGCGGGCCGCCATGATCGGCATCGTACAGCGCGGTCAGATTGGCACGGTTGCGCGAGAACAGCCGGGGCCGGGGCGCGGCCGCGTCCTCCGGGTCGATCACGACGTAATCGACACGATAGCGAAAGGCGTTGGACACAACGCCGCGCCGACCGTGAAAGGTATGACCCGCGACATGTTCGGGCGCGATGGGCTGCTGGTGCGGGCTCAGGCCCATGCCTGCTGCGCCCCCAATGCCTCGGCCACATCCACCGCGCTGGAATAGCCGTCCTCGTGAAAGCCGTTCTTCATGTAGGCCCCGCAGAACCACGTGTTACCGGTGCCCTGCAACCCGCGCAGCGCCTCTTGCGCCGACAGGGTGGCGTGGTCGTAGACGGGATGCATGAACGAGGTCTGATCATAGACCCTGTCCTCTCGGACCGGCGTGTCGGGGTTCAGCGTGACGATCAGCAGGTCGTCCTTGGGCAGGAAGGGCTGGAGCGAGTTCATCCAGTAGGAGACCCCGATCCGGTCGGGCAGCGGTTTGCGGTGATCCCCCTTGTAGACCCAGGAGGCCCAGCACTTGCGCCGTCGCGGCATCGTGGCGGGGTCGCAATGCAGCCATGCCTCGTTGGGCTGATAGCGGATCGCGCCCAGCGCCGCACGCTCCTGGGGCGAGGCATCGCTCAGCATGGCCAGGGTCTCGTCGCTGTGGCTGGCAAGGACGACATGGTCGAAGGCCTCCCACTCGCCGCCTGCGGTGCGCACCTCCACGCCGCCGCCTGCGGGTCGGCGCACAGCCGAGACCGGGGACGACAGCCTGATCTCGGCACCATTGGCACGGATCGCGGCCTCGAGCCGCGTGACATACTGCACCGATCCCCCCTCGACCGTATACCATTGATGCTGGTTGTTGGCGGACAACAGCGCATGGTTCTCGAAAAAGCGGATCAGGCTGCGCGCCGGAAACTCGGAGATGCGGTCAAGCGGCGTTGACCAGATCGCGCCGGAGAAGGGCAGCAGGTAGTATTCGCGAAACCACTGGCCCAGTTCCAGCGCGTCCATGAAGGCGCCCAGCGTCAGGTTCGGGTCCTGCGAGGCGGGGACGGCGTGGCGGTGAAACTTCATGATGTCGCGCAACATGCCAAGATAGGCCGGACGCAGAAGATTGCGGCGCTGGGCGAAGATGGCGTCATAGCTGTGCAGAGCGTATTCGATGGCCCCGTCATTTATGGTGGCACCAAAGCTCATGGTGCTTTTGCAGACGGGAACGCCCAGTTGCTCGAACATGCCGGTCATGCGGGGATAGTTCTGATAGTTGAACACGATGAAGCCGGTATCGACCGCAGTCTGGCCGTCGTGTCCCGCCATCACCGTGCGTGCATGGCCGCCCAGACGCGGCGCGGCCTCGAACAGGACCACCTGATCGGCGCGCGACAGCAACCAGGCAGCCCCCATGCCGGAGATTCCGGCCCCCACAACGGCGATGCGCCGCGCAGGGCGGGCAGGCGTCTCGAACGGCATGCAGAAATCCTTCTGTTCTTTGCGGCGCGGACCGGGCCGGCCTGTCGTTTGCTTGGGTGCGCGCGGTGGTCTTGGCCGGCCGCATGAATGGATCAGTCCTGATTACGCTGCGCCCGCGGCGGTGGATCACTGCCAGACCGCACAGGCGCTGCAGATAAATCGTGGCCGGCCGTGATCCGCTTGGCGACAGGCCGCGTAGAAGTGGCATGTTGACCGAGACCCTCATGCCCGAGAAAGCTGGTGCGTTGCCGAGGATGGCGGGCTATGCAGCCCTCATGCCGGGGGGTGCCCTTGCTCGCAGGAAGGTAATCGTGTCGGTCGATCAAGACGATGAGGCCCGCTGGGTCGAATGCCTGAAGAAGATCAGCGAAGCCCGCGATCAGGCCGCCTTCACGGCACTGTTCCGGCACTTCGCCCCGAGGGTCAAGTCGTTCCTCGCCCGGTCTGGCACCGGAGAGGCGCTGGCCGAGGAATGCATGCAGGACGTGATGGCGACCGTCTGGATCAAGGCCTACATGTTCGACCCGTCCCGCGCCAGTGTGGCCACCTGGGTGTTCACGATCGCGCGCAACCGCAAGATCGACATGCTGCGCCGCCAGCGCCGGCCCGAGCCCGAGGATCTGCCCTGGGGGCCCGAGGCAGAGCCGGGTCCTGCCGAAGCGCTTGCCTTCCGACAGGAGGCCGCGCGTCTGGGCACGGCCCTCCAGACCCTGCCGCCACCGCAGCGGGAACTGATCGAGCGTGCCTTCTTCGGCGATCTGTCGCATGGCGAGATCGCCCGCGAAACCGGGCTTCCGCTCGGTACCATCAAGTCCCGCATCCGTCTGGCGCTCGATCGTTTGCGCCACGCCATGAAATCACCTCCGGACCAGACCTGACATGACGAGCTTGACCCATCATCTCACCGAAGACCTTCTGATGGCCTATGCTGCGGGCAATCTGCCCGAAGCGTTCAGTCTGGTGGTCGCGACCCACATATCGCTCTGCGACGATTGCCGCGCCGCGCTGGCGGCGCTGGAATGCGTGGGCGGCAACCTGCTCGAGGAATGCGCGCCCTCCCCGCTGGCGGATGATGCGCTGGCCAGGGCCCTTGCCCGGATCGCGGATGCGCCCGGCCCGATCGCGCGCCCCGCCATTCCCGCGCCCGTGCGGCGCGGCGTGCTGCCCGCACCGCTCCAGGGATATGTCGGCGGCGATCTGGAGGCGGTGCGCTGGCGCCCCGCCGGGCCCGGTGTGCGCCAGGCCATCCTGCCGGTCGGCGACGGGGCGACGGCGCGGCTTCTGCATATTCGCGGCGGCCAGAGCGTGCCCGACCATGGCCACCGCGGCATGGAGCTGACGCTGGTGCTTCAGGGCGCGTTCCGGGACGGGGCCGCGCGCTTTGCGCGGGGCGACATCGAGATCGTCGCCGAGGAGGTGGAGCATTGCCCCGTCGCCGAGGAAGGCGAGGATTGCATCTGCCTTGCCGCGACCGACGCCCCGCTGCGTTTCCGGGGAATGCTGCCGCGTCTGGCCCAGCCCTTTCTGCAGATCTAGGGCGGGGTCCGGCCCGGAGGCATCAGATCGCCCGCTCCGGGGTCAGGTCTGGTCTGCCGTCTTTCCGATCCTCCCCTGGCGCAGGGCGGCGCGCGCTCACTCTCCGGCCCGCGCGGGTGGCAGCGGCGGGGTCGGGGCGATGTCCTGCTTGTCATCCTCCACCCCGTCGAAATCGAACCCGTCAAGGCGGCGGGCCCGGCGGCCCGCCTTGTCCGCCGAGACCCTGATCTCCTCGACATCGCGCGCCGCCTGGCCGAAATGGCGGCCGAGGTTGTCCACCAGCGCCAGAAGGCGCTCTACATCCCCTGACAGAAGCGCCAGTTCCCGCCTTATCGCGCCTGCCTGTTCGCGCATGCGGGCATCCTTGAGCACCGCACGCAGGGTGTTCAGCGTGGCCATGCAGGTGGTGGGCGAGACGATCCAGACCCGCGCGGCGAACCCCTCCCGCACGACATCGGCGAAATGCGCGTGCAACTCGGCATAGACCGCCTCGGAAGGCAGGAACAGAAGCGCCCCTTCAGCCGTCTCGCCCTCGATGATGTAGCGCTCGGCGATGGCCCGGATGTGAACCCGCAGCGCCGTGCGCAGCGCGCGCTGGGCCTCGGCCAGAGCCCGGGGATTGTCGGCGGCGCGCAAGGCCTCGTAGGCCTCCAGCGGGAACTTGGAATCGATGACGATCGGCCCCGGGGGGTGGGGCATCCGGATCAGGCAATCGGCCCGCCGACCGTTCGACAATGTGGCCTGAAAGACATAGGCATCGGGCGGCAGGGCCCGGGCCACGATGTCGCGCAGCTGGATCTCGCCAAAGGCACCCCGGGTCTGCTTGTTCGACAGGATGTCCTGCAGGCTGAGCACATTGCCCGACAGCTTCTCGATATTGGCCTGCGCCCGATCGATGGTTTCCAGCCGGGTCTGCAACTCGCCCAGGCTGCGGGCGGTGCGCGTGGCGCTGCCATGGAGGCTTTCGCCCATGTGGCGTGTCACCTCCTCCAGCCTGCGCTCCAGAAGCTGCATCACCTGCGTCTGCGCCAGGCTCTGGGACTCGGCGACATGGCGCAGCCCGCCCGCAAGCTGGTGCTGGCCATCGGCGAGGCTGCGGATATGGGACGCAAGCTCGCCCATCTCGCGTGCCAGCGGCTCTGTTTCCCGCGCCCCCCGCCGTGCCGCCGCCCGCGCCGACAGCCACAGGCCCGCCAGCAGCAGAACAACCAGCCCCGCCGCCAGCGCCAGGGCCTCCGGCCCGGCCTGCGCCAGCCATTGCGAAAGACGCGCGAGCCCCTCCTCCATCAGCGGCGACCGAACAGCCGCTCGACATCTGCAAGGCTCAGATGCACGGCTGTGGGGCGGCCATGATTGCACTGGCCGGAATTCGGCGTGGCCTCCATCTCGCGCAGCAGGGCGTTCATCTCGTCGGGGCGCATGGATCGCCCCGCCCGCACCGATCCGTGGCAGGCCATCCGGCTGAGAACCGCATCGATCCGGCGCGCCAGCGCGCCGGAGGCACCGGCATCCTCCAGCTCATCGAGGATGTCGCGCAGCAGCGGGCCCGCCTCGACCTCGCCCAGCGGTGCGGGCGTGGCCCGGACGCAGACCGCCCCGCCCCCGAAGGGCTCCAGCTCCAGCCCCAGCCGGGCCAGCTCCGGGCCCAGCTCCAGCCGGCGCGCGGCCTCGTCGGCCGAAAGCTCCACCACCTGGGGAAGCAGCAGCGTCTGGGCAGGCACGCCATCGCGCGCGGCCTGTGCCTTCAGCCGCTCATAGACCAGCCGCTCATGGGCCGCGTGCTGATCGACGATGACGATCCCGTCGGCGGTCTGGGCCACGATGTAGGTGCCGTGAAGCTGCGCCCGCGCCGCACCAAGGGGCGCGGCCTCCGACAGGGGGGGATCGGCCGCATCCTGTGGCACGTGCAAGGGTGCGACCCAGGCGGCAGGTGCCTCGGACAGACCGGGAAGCGCGGGGCCGGAACCGGGGGCCGGGGCCGTCCATGCCGCGTGCAGCGCGGCGGCACCGGGTGCTGCGGGGGCCCGCCATGCCGGTGCCCCCAAGGGCCCGCCCGGCCGCGCCGCGCCCAGCGCTCCGATCCCGAGACTGGCGGAGGTGCGGTGCCCGGCCTCGGCCAGCGCATGGCGGATCGCCGAGACGATGAGGCCACGCGCCAGCCCCGGCTCGCGAAAGCGGACTTCGGACTTGGCGGGATGCACGTTCACATCGACCAGCCTCGGGTCGCAGGACAGGCCGAGCACGGCAACCGGATGGCGATCGCGCGGGAGCACGTCCTGATAGGCCGCACGCAGGGCGGCCAGCATCATCCGGTCGCGCACGGGCCTGCCGTTGACGAAGACGAACTGCGCCACCGCCGCGCCGCGGGAATGGGTGGGCAGGGCGGCAAGCCCGGTCAGGCGCAGCCCCTCGCGCTCGGCGTCGATGGGAAGGGCGTCGGCCACGAAGGCAGGCCCCAGCACCTGTGCCGCGCGGGCGCGTGCGGCCTCCAGCCCCGACCCTGGGCAGGGTGCGGCGCGAAAGATGACCCGGCCCTCGCCCCCGCCTGACAGATCGCGCAGCACAAAGCCCACGCCGGGGGCGGCAAGGGCCAGTCTGCGGATCGTATCGGCAATGGCCTGCGACTCGGCCCGGTCGCTGCGCAGGAACTTCAAGCGGGCGGGGGTGGCGCGGAACAGGCCGTGCAGCGCCACGGTGGTACCGACGGGCCTTGCCGCAGGTTCCACCGGGCCCACGCGCCCGCCATCGACCTCGATGCGCGCGGCTTCGGCCCCCTCCGCGCGGCTCACCAGTGTCAGCAATCCAACGGAACCCAGCGAGGCCAGCGCCTCGCCGCGAAAGCCGAAGCTGCGGATATCGAGAAGGTCGGAGCCGTCGATCTTGGAGGTGGCATGCCGCGCCACCGCCATGACAAGCTGCGGCGCGGGAATGCCGTGGCCATCATCCTCGACCCGGATCAGGGTCTTGCCGCCCTCGGCATAGGCGATATCGATCCGGCGGGCGCCGGCGTCGAGGGCGTTCTCGACCAGTTCCTTGATGGCCGAGGCCGGCCGCTCCACCACCTCTCCGGCGGCGATGCGGTTGATCGCACCCTCGTCCAGGGCACGAATGGCGGGCAGATCGGGGGTGATGTTGCGGCTGTAAGGAGACATGCCGCAACATCTAGCATGATCACGCCCGATTCGGGCAAGGCATCGCCACGCTGATCAGGCGGCGGTGGCCTCGACTGCCTCGGGGGTCGCTGTCACCTCGGGAGCCGACACGGTGACGCCGACGCGCGCCATGCGGCGCAGCACCTTGCGCGCGGTGCGGATCATCTCGGGACGGGCCTCGCGCCATGCGGCACGGCGTGCACCACCCTCGCGCGGGTGGGCATCGGCATGCTGAACCTGCCACAGGGCAAGGGCCAGCGCCTGGATCGCCTGACGATCGGCCCGCAGGCTGGTCACGTTGTCGTCTTCGGCTTCGATGGGGGTTGTTTCGATGTTCACGGGCTTTGCCTCTGCTGCGATTTACCTCACAGCAGAGACTACGCATCTGGCGGTCATCGCGCCAGTGATTTCACACGTATCCGGCTCAGCCGACGGCACGTGACAGCGCGCATTGCTTCCACAGGCTGGAGAGCGCCTTCACCAGATAGTCGATGTCGGCATCGCTGTGCAGCGGCGAGGGTGTCAGGCGCAGCCGCTCGGTTCCCTTGGGCACCGTGGGGTAGTTGATGGGCTGCACGTAGATGCCGAAATCCTGCAACAGGATATCGCTGATCATGCGGCATTTCACCGGATCGCCGATCATCACGGGGATGATGTGGCTGGAGTTCGGAAGATGCGGGATGCCATGGGCATCGAGTGCGGCGCGCAGGCGTGCCACCTGACGGCGCTGGCGGGCGCGCTCCATCTCGGATTCCTTGAGGTGCCGGATCGAGGCGCGGGCCCCTGCGGCAACGGCCGGCGGCAGGGCGGTGGTAAAGATGAAGCCGCTGGCGAACGAACGGACGAAATCGCACAGCGCCTCGCTTCCGGTGATGTAGCCGCCCATCACGCCGAAGGCCTTGCCCAGCGTGCCCTCGATCAGGGTAACCCTGTCGGCCACATTGTCACGCTCGGACACGCCGCCGCCGCGACGGCCATAGAGCCCCACCGCATGCACCTCGTCGAGATAGGTCATCGCGCCATGCTTCTCGGCAACGTCGCAGATCTCGGCGATGGGGGCGATGTCGCCGTCCATGGAATAGACGCTCTCGAAGGCGACGATCTTGGGCCGGTCGGGGCCGACGGCGGCCAGCTTGCGGTCGAGGTCCTCGACGTCGTTATGCTTCCAGATGACCTTGTCGCACCGCGCATGGCGGATGCCCTCGATCATCGAGGCATGGTTGAGCGCATCGGACAGGATCACCGCTCCGGGCAGGCGGCTGCCGAGGGTCGAAAGCGCGGCCCAGTTGGAGACATAACCCGAGGTGAACAGAAGCGCCGCCTCCTTGCCGTGCAGGTCGGCCAGTTCCTGTTCCAGCAGCAGATGGTAGTGATTCGTGCCCGAGATGTTGCGCGTACCCCCTGCACCGGCGCCGCATTCCTCCAGAACTTCGTGCATGGCCTGCAGCACCTTGGGATGCTGACCCATGCCCAGATAATCGTTGGAACACCACACCGTCACCTGGCTGGCGCTGTCGCCGTTCTGGCAATCGGCCACGGGAAAGGCGCCGCGTTGGCGCTTGAGGTTGGCGAAGACACGATAATTGCCTTCCTTCTTCAGGTCGTCCAGCTGGGCCTGAAAGAGCGTGTTGAAGTCCATCATGTCCTCACTTTGACTTGGCCGTTGTCGGTCTTGCCCGGGTTCTGCACCCCGGGTTTTTCGGAAGGCAGCATCCACCGCCACAATTTCGCGTCAGGCAGGGGCACCACCATCAGCCAGTGTTCAATCAGCGCCAGCGCGGTCATCACCGCAAGCAGGGCATACCCGACCAGTTGGGCGGCGTCCGCCGTGCCGGCCATGATCTGTGTCAACCACCAGCCGGTGGCAAGCGTCAGAAGTGTCACAGAGAGCGGAAACAGCCCGTTCATCGACGCGCGGCGGAAATGGCTGGCCAGATGCAGCAGCGGATGGGGCAGGAACTCGGTGTTGATCCGGGGCACGCCCAGGTAGAGGTTCAGCTTGGCGCTGATCCGGGCGAGGAACAGCACGAGGAACGTCCAGAGGCCAAAGGCGTTGGGCGCATCCCACGCCCACAGCATCATGGCCACAAGTGCCGCTGTCAGCGCCATTTCATGATAGGCGATGGTGCCCCAGGCGCGGATGAACCGCTCCCACCCGGTAACCCCGGGCGGGCAGGGATAGCCGTTGGGCCCGGTCACGACACCCGCGAGGAAGGCGAGCTCTATCCATCCCCAGATGGCCAGCGCCGAGAAGAAGGCGAGGTAGACCCCGGCCACCGACGGATCGCCGCTGGTGGCCACGAAGCCCCATATCCCCGCCCCCAGCAGCGGCAGCCCGGCCAGCGCGGTGCGGCGATGTGCCCCGCCCCCCCTTCGGTCGGCGCATTTCACGGCCAGCAGGATCGCCCCGGTGGCAAACCACCAGATGAACAGCGAGACCAGAGCCGCGATCCAGGGGTTCTCCATCGCGCCGCTCCGGGACTCAGTAGGCGGGCTCGAGACGCGGGTTCTCGGGCACCGCGTTGCGCTTGACCGGGATCAGGTAGAGCCCGGCAAAGACCAGCCCCGCCCGCGCCCCGGCAAAGGCCTTGCCGATCGCGCCGCCGATGCCGCCGCGTGCCCGTGCCGCATCCATGTCGCCCAGCGCCCGGCGCAGGCGCAGCAGCCCCCGCTCCCACCGGGGGTTCTCGAGGTCGATCTCGATGGGAAAGATCTGCTTGCTGATCTCGGAGGTCTTGCGCAGCACCTCGCGGTCATACCACTCGATGTCGAGGCCCAGCGCCTTGTGAAAGGCCGGGCGCGCATGGTCGCGCACGCACATCGTCGCAAAGACCGCGACGAGGAAGAACCGGATCCAGTAGACGTTGATGCCCGAGGTCAGCCTGGGGTCGGTCTTCATCAGCAGGGCAAAGGCCTCGCCATGGCTGAACTCGTCGTTGCACCATTGCTCGAACCACCGGAAGATCGGGTGGATGAAGAACTCCGGATTCCGCTCCAGGTGCCGGTAGATGGTGATGTAGCGGGCATAGCCGATCTTTTCCGACAGATAGGTGGCGTAATAGATGAACTTGGGCCGGAAATAGGTGTATTTCTTGGCCTTGGTCAGAAAGCCGAGGTTCACCCCGATGCCGGCCTCGCGCAGGGCGTCGTTGATGAAACCGGCATGGCGGGCCTCGTCGCGGGCCATGTAGTTGAACAGCTCGCAGATGTCGGGGTTGTTGCCGCGCCGCTTCATCTCCTTGTAGAGCACGCAGCCCGAGAATTCCGCCGTCAGCGACGACACCATGAAGTCGATCAGCTCCTTGCGAAGCTCCGGGTCCATGTTTTCCCAGTCGGTCTCGTTCCAGGCGTCGGTCTTCTTGAAATGGCTGCGGTTGGGGTCGCTCTTCATCGAGGCGATCAGCTTGTCCCACTCGGCCCGCACCGGCGTGACGTCGATCCGGTCCATCTCGTCGAAATCGGTGGTGTAGAAACGCGGGTTGAGAAGGGTCGTCTCGGTCGCCATCTCGGTGGTTTCATTCACCGCGGCGCGGGGGGGCCGTGCCTCGGCGGCGGCCAGATCGGTTTGCATGTTCACAGCCGTGTCTCCTCGGAGAACGAGAACTCGCAGAGTTCCATGAATTCAAGATCGCCTGTAAGCCGGGTCCAGGCCCGTTCCAGCAGGCTTGCGCGCGTGATGGTGGCCATGCGCTCCTCGCTGACCACCTCGCCATAGGCGGCCATCACCGGCGCACCATGCACCAGAACCTCGTCACCGGGAAAGATCACCGCACCGTTGTCAAAGCGCACATGGGCATGCAGGCTCTCGAACCGGTGCGACACCTCTACGGTGCAGGGCGCTGTCTCCTTGCGTCTTTTCAGGATTCCCATTTTCCCCTCCGTGTTATTTTTCACGTTTATTCCTGGAATCTCAATAGTTGCGCATCAGGCGCATGAAGGCCCGCTCGTTGTCGGGGCCAAAGCCCGTCAGCTCGGCACGCCAGCCCGTCGCATCGTCGCGCAGAGCCATGCCCGCGCCCTGGTAGCGGATCAGCCGGACCGGCGCACTGGCCTCCACACCATGCTTGATGCGCTCGCGGCCCAGGGCGCGCGAGACACCGGCGATGAAGCCGCCCTGGGTCGGGTCCAGATCGGCGATCAGGGTGCCGTCCACGTCGAAGACCCGGGCCGAGCCGTCCATCCGCGCAAAGATCCGGACTTCCCGCTCCTCGGCGATCGGATGGGGTGCCGGCATCGCCTCGAGCGGCCTGTCGGTGACCCGGGCATAGATCGTCAGCGCCATGCTGATCGCCACGAGCGCCGCAACCGCCCGCAGCAGGGCGCGGGGGATCATCTCCCGGTCGCGGGTTCTGAGTGCGTTCTCTGCCATCTCTCTCCCCTCCCCTATTCGGCGGCCACGGGCGCCCGGCCCCCGGTCTGCTCCATCTCTGCCAGCGGCGAGCCGACGTGCGACAGACGCGCAGCCGCAGCGTGGGCCAGAAGGTCGGCGACACGGGCAGCGTCCGGAATGGCACGGAAGGCGGGCTGGGTCTTGCGGATGTGCCAGGGCCGGACATGGGGCCAGCAGACCAGATACGACAGCTGGGTGCTGCCCAGCAGGTCGAGGGCGATCGTGCCGGTGCCGTCCCGCGACAGCTTGAGATCGGCCGAGCCGACCCAGCGATGCGGGATGTTGAGCGTCACGGTCAGCGCCGCTCCGATCCGCATGGCCACGCGGCGGTTGGTGATCGTGTAGACGGTGGTCCGGGCAAAGACCACGGCCATGCCCATCAGGATACCGCAGGCAATCAGGCCGAGGATGGCAAAGGGCATCGCCGCCTGCATCGCCCCCACGACCCCGTAATCGGCCCAGGCGGGGATGCCCTGCCACAGCGCCATCAGCACGAAATACAGCGCGACCCAGTGGGTGTTCAGCGCATCCTTGGCCAGGGGCCACCAGGCCGGTGCGCCCTGCCACAGAACATGCTCTCCCTCGGGGGGCAGTTCGGGCAGGCCGCGGACCGGCTCGGTCTGGAAGTCGTCATGGGGCATGGGTGCCTCCTCAGATAACAGGTTCCTGGCGGTCGCCGGCATAGAGCTTGCCGCCGCAGTAATAGCCGCAGATCTTGTCTTCCTCGAGCAGGGTGACCTGGTTGGAGGACTTGGTCTGGGGCACGTTCTCGAATTGCGCGCCATAGAGCGAGTGGACCACGATCCGGTCGGACTTGATCTTGACCAGCTGGATCGGGATCAGCCGCTTGCCCTTGTCGCCATCCAGTTCGATCTCGAGATAGCGGACAAGCTGCTCGGGCTCGTCGATCCACATGTCGGTCACGGCGCCCACGATCTCGTAATCGGCCGCCTGCACCGGCAGGCCCCGCGGGTCACGTCCGGCCGAAACCGCGAAATGGCCGTTGGCCTTCATCGGCACGATCTTGGGGTGGCCCTTGCCGTCAAGCTCGGGCACGTCGCGCCGCGGCGCCCAGGAGGCGGGGCCGACACCGTCGAGCATCGGGTCGCCGGTAGGCTCGAACGGATAGCCATTGGCGGCATTGGTGCGCCGCAGGGCGACCTCGCGGGCTTCCTTCTTGTAGTCAGGCAGGGTCACGTCGCCGCGGCCATGGGGCAGCTTGAAGGTCTTCGGGCCGGGCACCGGAAACGGGCCCTGGTTGGCGGCAGGGTTCCCGTCATCATCCTCGAGCGGGTAGCCCTCGCGCATGTTCTCCGTCTGCAGGTAGTAGATGAGAACGGCGAAGAAGATCCAGAACAGGTACAGAGAGACCTGCGCCAGATCGATGTTTCCGATGATCGTTCCGTACATGATTTTTCTCCGGATCGGCGGTCAGGTGGGCAACTCGGCAAGGCCGATCTTGCCGGGAGCGGGTTGGGATTGGATGAGGCTGCGCCGTTCGGCATGCCGCACGAGCGGGCCAATGGCGACGAGGGTGGCGAACAGCAGCGCGATCTCGATGTGATAGACCACCGAATAGCCCGTGGCCGGCGTGGCCAGCGCCTCGCCCAGCGCGCCGCTGGTCGCAGAGGCGTTGACGATGTCGCGGATGGCCCCGCCCAGAAACCCGCCCACCCCCCGCGCGGTGGCGTGGGGGGCGCCCGCGGGGCCAAGGGCAAGGCCCCGTCCGGCGCGGCCCGAG
>JAFIEC010000432.1 GCA_020832725.1 Paracoccaceae bacterium
GAGTTGGCACCGTAGAGCTGCCCCTGCGGACCGCGCAGAACCTCGATCCGCTCCATGTCTACAAGTCTTGGGTTGAAACTCGAATTGACGTTTCGCCCGGTGTGAATGATGGGCACCTCGCCAAGGTAGATCGCGGTGGTCGGTGAGAGTGCTGCGGTGCCGGATCCGACACCGCGGAATTTCACCTCGTTGCCCAGGGTCGAGTTCTCAGCGAAAGACGCACCAGGGATGGTGCGCAGGTAGGTTGCATAATCGGTGATGCCGCGCTCTTCAAGCATCGACTGGCTCAGGGCAGTGATGGCCACCGGCACATCCTGCACCGCCTGCTCGCGTCGCTGTGCCGTGACGGTGATCTCCTCGATGGTGGTGCGCTGACTTGTCGTACGTTGATCGGCAAGGCTGATATCAACGCCCGCCAGGGCCAGTGAAATGCAGCTCGACAGGCACAGTACGTGTGCATTTTTCATGCGTGTGACTCCCCACAGTAATACGTTCTCAGGCAAGACCCGCAAAACCCCGCGTGCGCCAGAGTTTTTGAAGGCATGTGATCGCCCACGTCCATGCTCGCGATCTATCCGGCAGCCGCCCATGCGTGACGGTCACCTGCTGTCGCTTTGTTGGTCGGAATCGTGCAATAGATCGCGGATCACGGCTAATGCAAATTCAGGCCGACCTCCTAACCGGTTTCTGTGGTTGATGGATTGGCTGCCAAGCCAGGCGCTGCATTCGCGCTATTTCGTGACAGGCGTGACCGGCGCAGGTGCAAGCTGGGGCGGTGCAGTAGACGCCGTAGCCGCGGCTGCGGCGGATGCGCGGAGCTCGTCACCATGGGCAAGAAGGAACTCGCGCATGCTGGCAGCTTCGCGCCCGGACAGGCGGACAACAGCGTCGGTGACGACTGCGGCAGCTTCCGCGATACCGCTGTCCGGTGGCGGACCGCCGGGACCCTCTGGCCCTGGCGGACCCTGATTGGGACCTCGGGGATCACGTTCGACGACCTCGATCTCCTGGCCCGTGATCTCGCCAACAATCGCTGCGATATCTGCAGTGTTGACAAGCGCCGGGCCGGTAACCGTGAAGGTCTTGTTCTCGAATCGGTTGCCACCCGCCAGCGCGCCTGCGGCTGCCGCCGCGAAATCCCTGCGTGTGACCAGCGCGCTCTTCGGGTCGCCCGGCCACGCGACTGCGCTTCCGGTACGGGCCATGTGCAGCGCCTGGGGCAGCCGCACGTCGGCATAGAGGCTGTTTCGCAGGATTGTCCATTTCGCGCCGCTGGCCTGCAGAAACGCTTCGCTTTGCCGGTGGGCCTCGGTGACAGGGTCGCCGCCCTTGTCGGCACCGACAAACGAGGTGTAGACGATGTGTCTGACACCGGCTTGCGCTGCTGCATCGAACGCCGCCTTGTGACGCTGCGCTCTTTTGTCTGATTCACTGCCCAGTGCAAGACTGATCATGAGCATTCGAGTGCCCCCGGCGTAGGCCTGCAGCAGGGACTCGGGCTCATCGACGTCGCCGAAAGGCGTACTCGCGCCCTTCCCGGCGTACTCGGCCAAACGGTCAGGCGAGCGGCTCACCAGGATCAATTGCTGCGCTGACACACCGCGGCCTAGCAACTCCTCGACCACCAGCCGTCCGAGCTGGCCTGAGGCACCAGACACGATGATTCTCTCTTCGGGTGTACTCATGGCCATGACACGATAGGCAACAGGGGAGAGCAGGCTCATCATGAGCACGCTCCGGCGTGTGAGGCGGTTGGCGTCTGTCAACGCGAAGCTCCGCTGTGAATAGTCAACGTGGCAGCCTCTGCGACATCAGAAATCCCAGCGTAGCGTCAGACCCACCGCGCGCGGACGTACCGGAAACATTGTGGGCGCCGTGAAGCCCCCGGTATCGAGTGCCCACGTGACGCCGTATTCATTGAAGAGATTATCGACCCAGAGTTCCGCGCGCTGGCGTTCACCGAGGGCCACGCTGGCGCGCAACCCGACAATGCTGTAATCGCCGATCTTGAATGGCTGCTCCTGGGTGACGAAATCGCCGGGTTTACGAGGTTTCTCACCGACGTAGTTCCAGTCCACGCGCACATAGGCGTCGCGGCCGAAAAGATTGAAGCCCTGCTGCAGGCCGACAAAGGCGAGCCAGTCAGGCGTATTCTCGACTCTGTCGCCGGGACTGACGCGATACTGAGGGATCGCACGGGTCCAGGTCGCATCCGTATATGACAGCGCCATGTCCAGCCGCAGCGTTTCGGTGAGCTGTGCAGACAACTCCAGCTCGGCGCCGTCGATCTCTGCGTCGCCCACGTTGAGGATGGCGTCGCTGTTGCACTGACTGAAAGCAGGATTCGGCGCAAAGGAAGTCATGAAGACCTGACCCTGCACGTCCTTCCACTTGATGCGGTAGGCCGCCGCATTCACCGTAACCCGCCGATCCGCAAACCGCATCTTCGCGCCGATCTCGTAGTTCAAGGTCGTGTCCTTGTCAGTGGGCTCGAGACAGTCGGGAAAACCGGCGTTGGCAAGTTCCTGACCGCAGATCGCCTGTGGCAGGTCGCGGGGCAGTATTCCGGTGCGAAAACCTTCGGCGACAGTTGCGTAGTACAGCTGGTCGTCAGTCGCCTGCCACGAGAGGTTGAATCGTGGCGTGAACTTGCGATCGGTATTGCTGTCTCGCGTCGTGCCCTGCGAGAGGAACTGAAAGCCTTCTCCCGTCACGACCGATGTCTGGTCGACCTTGAACCAGCGAAAGCTGAACGCGGCATTCAGACGTTCGGTGATGTCGTAGCTCAGTTCGCCAAACGGGGCGATCTGCTTGTCGTCATAGTCTGCCTGCTGGCGGGTCACAATGCGGGGGGTGGGCTCGGGACTGGTCGGCGGCGTCAGGACAACCCGGTTCCAGT
>JAFIEC010000212.1 GCA_020832725.1 Paracoccaceae bacterium
CGCCTGCCGCTCCGGCATCTCCCCCTCGTTGCGCGGACGGCGGCCCAGCCGCCCCGCCCATGCCGTGATCCGCGAGGCCGAGCGTCTGGTGGAAGCCGGGGTGCGCGAGCTTCTGGTCATCAGTCAGGACACCTCTGCCTATGGCCTCGACCTGCGCCACGAAGAGGCGCGCGGACACCGGGCGCACATCACCGATCTGGCGCGTGACCTCGGGTCTCTGGGGGCCTGGGTCCGGCTGCACTATGTCTATCCCTACCCCCATGTGCGGGAGTTGATCCCGCTCATGGCGGATGGGCTGGTGCTGCCCTATCTCGACATTCCGTTCCAGCACGCCCATCCGGACACGCTGCGCCGCATGGCCCGCCCGGCGGCGGCCGAACGCACGCTGGAGCGCATTGCGGAATGGCGTGCGCTCTGTCCCGACCTTACCCTGCGGTCCACCTTCATCGTGGGCTTTCCCGGAGAGACCGAGGCCGAGTTCGCGCATCTGCTGGACTGGCTGGACGAGGCCCAGCTCGACCGGGTCGGGGCGTTCCGCTACGAGAACGTCACCGGCGCCCGGGCCAACGACCTGCCCGACCATGTGCCCGAAGAGGTGAAGGAAGAGCGTTTCGCCCGCTTCATGGAAAAGGCGCAGGCCATTTCTGCGGCACGGCTTGCGGCCCGGGTGGGCCGCAGGCTCGATGTGATCGTGGATGCGGTGGATTCAGAGGGCGCCACCTGCCGCACGAAAGGCGACGCCCCCGAGATCGACGGCAACCTGTTCATCGACGACGGCTTCGAAGGGCTGTCGTCCGGAGACATCGTCACCGTCGAGGTGGAGGAAGCCGGAGAATATGACCTGTGGGGCCGCCGCGTCTGAGCGCGCCGTCTCAGGCGATCTCGACCACCTCTACCTCGAAGGTCAGGTCCTCGCCCGCCAGCGGGTGATTGGCGTCCAGTGTGACCTCGGTCTCGGTCACCTCGGCCACGACGACCATCACCGCCTGCCCCTCCGGGGTCTGAAGCTGCAGCTGGGTGCCGATGTCGAGCGGAATATGCTCCGGCACCATCGCCCGCTCGATCACCTGCTGGCGCGAGGGGTCACGGGTGCCGTAGGCCTCATCGGCAGGCACGGTGACGGTCCGGGTCTCGCCCACGCTCATGCCATCGATCTCACGCTCCAGGCCGGGAATGATCTGTGATGCACCAAGCGTGAACTCCAGCGGCTCACGCTCGCGGGAGGTATCGAACCGGGTGCCGTCGGCCAGGGTGCCGGTGTAGTGAATGCGAACGGTGTCGCCGGACTTTGCCTGCGTCATGTGTTTCCTTTCGGATGGGGTGGATTTGCGAGGCTGCGCATCCGCGCGCAGGTGCTCTGGCTCTGGCGCAACGTAACAAGGCGCGCGCTTGGGTGTAAAGGCCCCAGCGCGCCGCTTGGCAAGGGCGGTGCGCCGCCGTAGTCTCGGCTCATGACAACGCTTGTGTATTCCCATCCCGCCGCAGCCGCCCATGACATGCCCACCGGCCACCCCGAACGGGTGGCCCGGATCGAGGCGGTCGAAGCAGCCCTGGCCGCCCCGGCCTTTGCGGCACTGCTGCGCGAACAGGCACCCGTGGCGCGCGATGAGGACCTGCTGCTGTGCCATCCCGCCGAGCATGTCGCCGCCATCCGTGATGCCTGCGCCGAGGCGGCGGGCACGGGCAGGTCCGTCGCGCTCGACCCGGACACCTGGGCGACACCCGGCGCATGGGAGGCCGCTGCCCGTGCCGTGGGGGGCGCGATCGCTGCGGTGGATGCGGTGATCGCCCGCAGGGCACACAACGCCTTTGTCGCCATGCGCCCCCCCGGCCACCATGCCGAGCGGGCGCGGCCCATGGGGTTCTGCCTGTTTGGCACCGTGGCCATCGCCGCGCGCCACGCGCTGGAGCGACACGGGCTGCGCCGCGTGGCGGTGGTGGATTTCGATGTTCACCATGGCAACGGAACCCAGGACCTGCTGTGGAACGAGGAACGCGCGCTGTTCGCGTCCACCCACCAGATGCCGCTTTACCCGGGCACCGGCGCGCGGAACGAACGCGGGGCCCATGGCCAGATCGTCAATGTCCCGCTGCCGCCGGGGGCCGATGGTGCCACCTTCCGACGGGTCTTCAAGGCCGATATCCTGCCCCGGCTGGAGGCGCATGAGCCCGAGCTGGTGCTGGTCTCGGCGGGCTTCGATGCCCACAGGGACGACCCTCTCGCCAGCCTGTCGCTGACCGAGGAGGATTTTGCCTGGGCCACCCGGGCGCTGTGCGCCGTGGCGCGGTCTCATGCGGGGGGGCGGCTCGTCTCGACTCTCGAAGGCGGATATGATCTTGGAGCGCTGGGCCGGTCGGTTGCGGCCCATGTGGGCGTGCTGATGGAAGAGGGGGGCCAGGCCGGATGACACCCGACAAGCCCGTGGCCGAGATGACCTTCGAGGAGGCGCTGCGCGCGCTGGAGCAGGTGGTGGACCGGCTGGACAAGGCCGAGGTGCCACTGGAGGAATCGATCGACCTCTATGAACAGGGGGCACGGCTCAAGGCCCATTGCGAGGCCAAGCTGGCCCGCGCCCAGGAGCGGGTGGAGCAGATCACCCGCGGCGAGGGCGGTGCCGCCATGGGCACGTCCCCGCTCGACCCGGACTGAGCCATGCCCGAGGCCCCCTCCACTCTGGCCGAACCCGCCCAGGGGCTTGGCCCCGCGCTTGCTGCGGCCGGTGCGCTTGCCAGGTCCGAGATCGCGGCCGCCATCGGCGCACCCGAGGAGGCGGTGGGCGCGGCGATGCTCTATGCCACCGAGGGCGGCAAGGGCCTGCGCGCCTTTCTGGTGGTGGAGAGTGCCGGGCTGTTCGGGATCGCGCCCGCGCGCGCAGCACGTCCGGCTGCGGCGATCGAGTGCATCCATGCCTACAGCCTCGTGCATGACGATCTGCCCTGCATGGACGACGACGACCTGCGCCGCGGCCAGCCCACGGTGCACCGGCGCTGGGACGAGGCGACTGCCGTGCTGGCGGGAGATGCGTTGCAGGCCCTTGCCTTCGGCCTGCTGGCGCGGAGCGACTGCCCGCCCCAGGCCGTGGTCGCGCTGACGCTGAGCCTTGCCGAGGCGGCGGGACTGCCGGGCATGGTGGGGGGGCAGGCGCTCGACATTGCCGCCGAAACCGCCGCCGCGCCCCTGTCGCTGGCGCAGGTGGAGGCGCTTCAGGCCCGCAAGACCGGGGCGCTGCTGACATGGTCGGCAGCGGCGGGCGCGCGGATGGCCGGGGCCGACCCCGCGCCGCTGCTGGCCTATGGTGCCGCACTCGGCCGGGCCTTCCAGATCGCCGACGATCTGCTGGATGTGGAGGGCGATGCCGCCGAGGTCGGCAAGGCGGTGGGCAAGGACGCCGCCGCCGGCAAGGCGACGTTCGTGTCGCTGCTGGGTGTCGCGGGTGCGCGGATTCGGGCGGCCGAACTGGTTGAGACTGCCTGCGACGCGCTATCTTGCTACGGGGACAGGGCCGAGGCGCTGCGCGCGGCCGCGCGTTTCACCATCGCCCGGCGCACCTGAGCCATGCCACCGGAGGAGCGATGACCGACCTTCCCGCAACCCCCCTGCTCGACCGGGTCACTTCCCCCGCCGACCTGCGCCGCCTGAGCCTGCATCAGCTGCGCCAGCTGGCCGACGAGCTGCGCGCCGAGACCATCTCGGCGGTCTCGCAGACGGGCGGGCATCTGGGTGCGGGGCTGGGCGTGGTGGAGCTGACGGTTGCCCTGCACGCGGTCTTCGATACGCCGCGCGACCGGCTGGTCTGGGACGTGGGCCACCAATGCTATCCGCACAAGATCCTGACGGGACGGCGCGACCGCATCCGCACCCTGCGCCAGGAGGGGGGGCTGTCGGGCTTCACCAAGCGATCCGAGAGCATCTATGACCCGTTCGGCGCGGCCCATTCCTCCACCTCGATCTCGGCGGCGCTGGGATTCGCCCTGGCGCGCGACCTGGGCGGCGCGCCCGACCCGGCCCTTGGCGACGCCATCGCAATCATCGGCGCCGGGGCGATCAGTGCGGGCATGGCCTATGAGGCGATGAACAACGCAGGCCATCTGGGCCGGCGGCTGTTCGTCATCCTGAACGACAACGAGATGTCGATCGCGCCGCCCGTGGGGGCGATGTCGGCCTATCTGTCGCGCCTCTATGCGGGTGCGCCCTTCCAGGAGCTGAAGGCCGCCGCCAAGGGGGCCGTGCGGCTGTTGCCAGAGCCCTTGCAGGAGGGGGCCAAGCGTGCCCGCGACCTGCTCAAGGCGGCAACCGTGGGCGGCACCCTCTTCGAGGAGCTGGGCTTCGACTATATCGGCCCTATCGACGGCCATGACATGGAGCAGCTGGTGGCCGTGCTGCGCACCGTGCGGGCCCGGGCCGACGGGCCGGTGCTCATCCACACACTCACCCGCAAGGGCAAGGGCTATGCCCCGGCCGAAGCCAGCCCCGACCGAGGCCATGGCGTGGGCCGGTTCGACGTGCTGACCGGCAAGCAGGAAAAGGCCCGCTCCAATGCGCCCAGCTATACCCGGGTCTTTGCCCAGGCCCTGATGCGCGAGGCCGAGGACGACCCCCGCATCGTCGCCGTGACCGCAGCCATGCCCGATGGCACCGGGCTCGACCTCGTGGCCGAGCGGTTTCCCGACAGGGTGTTCGATGTCGGCATCGCCGAGCAGCATGGCGTGACCTTTGCCGCCGGCATGGCGGCGGGGGGGCTGCGGCCCTTCTGCGCGATCTACTC